>JAUIHQ010000392.1 GCA_030432155.1 bacterium
TGACCGCCGAGTAGGTCGCTGCACCGGTCAGGGTGAACGCAAGGTTCAATCCTTCATCGGTGAAGCCAAGGGTCGTGTCGTTGACGCCGCTGCTGTCATTGACCTGGTAGAAGCTGTTGCCGCCGACGAAGAACATTTCCCAGACATTCTCGTCACTGCTGTTCCACAGGCTGATGCCGACGGTAGCGCCGTTATCAAGGAAACCATTGTCGAAGTCGATGCTGATGGTCTGACCGACCGAAAGCGAGCCGCCGGAAAGACTGTAGACCATGCCCGCGGTCTGACCGCTGTTGGCGTAGAGTCCCCATGCGGTGTCGCCGATGTCGCCATCGCTGGCCGTTCCGCCCACGGTCCCGTCGTCGGCGCCGTTGCCGTTGCCGGTCGAATCGCCAATGAAGCTGCCGTTCTGGCCACCGTCACCGGAGGTGAGGTTCACGGTCCAACTCGAAAATCCATTTCCGCCGTTGTCTGACTGAATGTCGGCGGCATACGCTGCACCAACCGCTCCGGACACAAGCAATGCCAACAGTACTTTTCCAACTTTCATACTCGCTGCTCCTGTTCTGACGATCATTCGTCGAAAGTAATATGAACAATGTAGATGGGGCAACGTTCCAAGTAAAGCATTTTTCTCTATTACTTTCCCGGTACGGCAGGATCGATACATATCACATGGATGGCCAAAAGAAATTCGTCGCATCTCCTTTTTTATAAAGAAGTTACACGTTCATACTCCGACCGTTGATCGGCATTCAGCAGGGAGATCCTGGCTTCAATGTCACGCAGAACCTTGGCGGCTTTTTCACGCTGATTTTCACGGATGAATGCTTCGGCCAATAGAAGTTGAACATTGATGTTCTCCCGCCCGACCAAAAGCTGCTGTTCGAATGCGGCAATGCACTCATCATACCGAGAGAGATCAAAGGCAATTTTTCCCAGGGTTCCCCAATGGAGGGGATTGGATGGATTCAATTCTGTGGCGCGCCGGGCGTACACCAGACCGGCTTCGGACTCGCCAAGGGTATGCAGTACCCAGGCGAGGTCGTTGCATGCGGGGGCCGTTTCCTTCTGCTGCAACGATTGGACCAGAGCATCACGGGCCAGGTCGGCGCGGCCGTCCCGCATCATGATCGTCCCCATAATATAGTAGGCGTATGCGTTCCCGGGATCGGCTTTCAACAATGCCTGTAGCGCATCGTCAAGCTGGTTCCGCTCGCCGGAGGCGAAGGCGGTCGAAACTCTCCACTGGAGGACGGGCACATACCCGGGCCGTATCTGCAATGCCTGATTCATGTACCGCCTCGCCCGCTCCTGATCGCCATTTCGGCGGGATGCCTCGGCGAGATAGACAAGACCCGGGAGATAGGCGTCGGTGGTGCGATCGAGCTCGGGCAGGACATTCACCCATTCCTGAATCTGTCCGAGCCGGTCAAGGGCCAGGGTCAAGCCAAACCAGGCTTGAGGATCGTCCTGCCGTTTCCGGGTCAGATTCCGGAACATGGAAGCCGCATCATCCAGGCGCCCGGCGGCCAGGGCCAGCCGGGCCTGCTCCAGCGCGATGGTCTCAGCGGGAGCGGACGGATCCTCGGCGAGGCGGCCCAGGGCGGCCCGGGCCTCTTCGTACCGTTGCTCCTGAATATCCAGCCGGATGAGATCCAGTCGGACCGCTATGTTCTCCGGATTCTCCTCCGCGAGCGAGGTCAGAAGTTCACGGCTTCGCTCCGGTTGATCCTCTTCCATGTACAGGCGGGCCAGCAACCGGTCGCCGGTAAGCCCCAGCGGGCCGGCTTCCCGACCCTGCTCCACCCGCTCGAGCCCGAGCGAGCTCTTGCCGGTGGCTGCCCACATGAAACCTTCCTCCACATAGGCGCCGGGATCGGTCAGGAAGCCATAGACGGAGCTGATGGCCCATCGCCGGTAGGCTTCAGGCACATCGCTCATCGCCGCAGCCAGATTCTCCCGCACGGCGGCATCCACGGGTATCGCGCCGTCGTCCATGAGGGCCACAAGGTTCATCATGGCGCTGATCTGTCCTTCCCGTATGTCCATGGCACGGCGGTACGCGGCCGCCGCGGCATCGTGACGTCCGGCACGATCGAGCATGACACCGGCATTGTTCACCATCTTCGCCCGGTGGTACCGCGTCCACGCGAGCTCATGCCGAATGGATGCACTCCATGGGGATGCCGGCTCCTCCGGGAGCGGGCGAGCCGACTCTTCGGTCAATCGAACCTGGATGGCATCGAGATATTCACGCTCCTCACCGGCCTTCAGACCGCGGAACACCAATACATCGGGAAGCGGAATGGATGAGTGGCGCAGCCACACGGAGTAGGCACTCAAGACCGCCACTTGATCATGCGGGCGGGTCATGCGATGGAGCCATGCATCCAGTACCGGTTCGAATCCGGCGGTGATCATCCAATCGGGATCGGCCATTTCGAAGACCGAACCGAGAAACCGGAGATAGGAGTCCTGCCCGGTGGCATTGAGATTGATGATCTTCAAGGGCAGTCCCCGGCGGCGGGCTTCAAGCTGAAGAACCGGATCCAACACCCCATCGGACAGAAGCCATTCAGCGTAGGAGGCGTCCTCGATGATCTCACAGGCTGTCCGGTACACCTCCTGCCCCGCAGTGCGGACATCGACGCGGCGATGATGCCATGCCGCGGCGGTGCATACGGCAAGAACACCAACGGTCCAGAGGGCCCATAGGCCCCTCCGCCATCCCGACACCTGTACCGTCTTCCCCAGCTTGCGCGGCGGATAGCGAAGCCGCGCCCCCGCCCATCCGGCAAACCTGCCGGCCCATACCGCGGTCATCAGGTACGGCGTCACCAGCATGGCCGGCCAGCCCGCGGCCTGGGAAGGCGACCCCGGCAGATCCCACAAAACCACAATCGCGGCCGCCGCGATGGCGAGCCGCAAGGTCCACCAGCCGACCGCAGTGAACCGGTCGTGGGTTT
>JAUIHQ010000053.1 GCA_030432155.1 bacterium
ACGACTTCCGCTACGGGGCCAAGGACTTTGTCCGGGGCAGCCCGAACCGCGACCATGTGCGGAAGATCATCACCGGATCGACGGAGCTGTGGACCTCGGACCCGATGCAGGCGGTCAACTACGTCGAGAGCCATGACGACATGGCCCTCGCCGACGTCCTCAGCATGCGTCCCGATAAGGACGGCCGCCGGATCAGCGAATTTGAAGCAGGGATGAACAAGCTGGCCGCCACCCTCGTGTTTACCTCCCTCGGCATTCCCATGATCAATGAAGGCCAGGAGTTCATGCGCAGCAAACGCGGCATTTCCAACACCTACAACAAGGGTGACGAGGTCAATGCCATCCGATGGACAGACCGGGAACGCCCGATCGCCTCGGATGTGATGGAATGGTACCAGGATCTGATCGAACTGCGACGCAGCAACGCTGGGCAAGCCTTTCGTGCGGTCAAGATGCCGTCACCCGATTACTATACCTGGATTGAACCGACCAACACACGGTTGCTGGGATACGTGGTGAATTCACCCCGCAAGCACGAGGGCAACGGCTTTATTGTCCTTCTGAACACCGACACAACCGAACAGCACATGTCCTTTACCCTGCCGTCGGGACGCTGGAAGTTGATCGGAGACGGCAACCGGATCGATGTGAACGGGCTTCCCGATTCCGAGCTGATGGCAGGACCCAGGAAGATTTCGATGAAGATCCCTAGCGTGTCATCGCTGATCTTCATGGACGGATTCTGAGCCGGACTGAACCATCGCAATACATGCAGCCGGGAGGGCGAGCCCGCATATTGCACGAGTACCATGCAATTTCCGGGTTAGAACGTGCTGTAAAAATACGGCGCCTCGCCCAGTCGCCACTTCATGTATCCCGCATGATCGGAGAATGCTTCGTACGGCAGGCTGTATTCCACCCCGTCCCGGTTGTCCCAGAACCGATCGAAGAGATCGTCAAAGGAAGGATGCAATCCGGGCACCCCGTACACGGCCAGATTCATCTCCATATTCACCCCGGCCATGTTCCGTCCGGTCCAGTTGCAGGATCCCGTAGTGAGAAAACAGTCATCATCACGAGGCGATGTAATGGACATGATCTTGGCGTGGTTCTGCTCGCCGCGCGTGGCATACCAGCGAATCTCCACATTCACCCCGTTGGTACGCTGGGCCATCAACCACGCCGCAACCTGACGGTTCGGCGTGCCGTCTTTCTCCTTGTTGAATGAATCCTTGTTGGCATCGAGAAGAATACGCACCGGGGTTTCCACTCGCTCGGCTGCCCGGACGATGGCATCGAGCACCGGCTGGTAGGAGAGGTAGAACATCTGGATCCGAATCACATCGTCAGGCTGCGCCGCATCCAGCGCCTCCATGATCACCGGGGCGATTTCCTTTTCGCTGACCACGCAAACCGCGGGCACATCCGTGCCGGGATCTTCCGGCATCGTCAGCGGCGGAAGGTGCTCGGCCAGGTAGGTTTCCGCATCACGCGCGGGTTCATGATCCCCCCAGCGGACCTCGTCGCCGCCGAGCGACAGGCTATGACGGATATCCTCTCGAAGTACATTGTATATGTAACGGGCCGGGACGCCCTTGACCGACAGTGCCGTGTTGGCGGAACCGAGGCTCGGGTTGTGGGGATTGGCCGAGGATACCAGCGCCTCCCATCCGCCGCGCCCATCATCCGCGACAAGAACCTTGCGGTGATTGGCTTTCAAAAGCGCAGCATTGTAGACCGTCTCAAAGGTCACCGGCTTTCCGTCAAACTCCGCCCCGGGTACCGGGATCACGGAAAGAGCGAGGTCACGGATGGATCCCCAGAGCCCGAATGTCAGTTGATCGGCGGATCGCCCGACGTGCCCCATGGCCTCACGCACCCCCAGCCAGCTCGCCGGCTTCAGTCCCGCCAGCAAATCCGAGTAGAAGATATCGATGCCGGCGGCCCGCAACGTATTTTCTGCATCGGAAACCCGGCCGGCGTATGCCCGGTGTGATGGATCGAAAATCACCGAGATGGTCATGCCGGGATAAGCCTGCTTCTGTTCCACCAGCGCATCGGTGAGTGTGGCGACGATGTCGAGCGTCGGCTCATCCTCGGTCAGCAGGTTGTCAAAAAGGAACACCGACGCGACGATTCGTTCCCGGGCCGACTTGATCATCTCCATCGCTTTCGGAGCGATACCAAACCTCCGGATTCGTCGTTCGTCCGGTTCATGGGTCACGGTCCCGCTGTAAGACGCGTAGAACCTGATGTCATCCTCGGAAACGCTGAACCGGGGCGAACGATTGTTGACACGGTCGACATCGGGCGGTTCCGCCCATAGTCCCGGTGCATACAGCAGCAAGGCAACCGCATGTATACGGATCCACATGGAAACAGGATGCTTCATGAACGGTTCGTATTCTAATGATTTCCCGGCCCCGCGGCAAACCGTTGCTGAACGCCGCCGGGGACTCGTGTATGTTCCGTGCATGGTACGCACCTGCCTTCTTTGGTTTTGCTTCAGCGGGTTGGCTCTCGGCGATTTCTTCGTCGATCTCGAAAGCCCGTCACCCGTCTATCCCTACACCAATGCAACCCAGGCCGCGCACCGACCGTCGGATGTGCTTCCCCTCGCGGGTGACGGCGACCGAATTCTCATCGCCCCCGGCATCTACAACCTGACCAACGACCTGGTGATTACCAACGACGTCATCATCACCGGACAGGGAACCAATACCATCCTCGACGGGCAATGGACCCACACATGCTTCTTCGTTCGTGACGCCGATCCCGCCATCGACAACCTGGTCGTCCGCAACGGTTCGGGACACTATGGCGGCAACCTACATCTGACCCGCTCTGCGGCGGTCATCAGCAACTGCGTGATCACCGGGGGCCGGGCCTGGTATGGCGGCGGGATCTATGCGTCGAACGCACCGGCGCTGGTTGTGAACAGTCTCATCCATGACAACATCGCCAGCAACCCTTCGGCCTCCATCGGACCCAACTGGCCTCGGTCCGCGGGCGGAGGCATCTTCGCCCTGGACTCTTCTCTCCATGTAGGAGATTCGGCCATAGCCGGCAACCAGGCCCGAGATACCGGCGAAGGCGGCGGCATCGCGATTTTTCACACCGAGTTCACGAGCTTTGGCAACACCAGTCCGGTCGCCCGCACCACCGTGGAACGATCACTGATCATCAGCAACCGAACCGATTACACCGGCGGCGGAACGGCCTGCCTTGGTATCAACTTCGATTTGCCGGACATGACCGTCGTCGAAGCATGGTTTCTCGACTGCCGATGGGAGGAAAATGAGGCGCAATACGGCGGTGCCTTCTATCACGTCAATCCCGGCACCGAACCGCTCGTGGTCAACGGTCTCTTTCTACGCAACCGCAGTTCGGACAACGGGGCCGCCCTGCGCATTTTTGACACCTACTACTATCCGGAAAGTCGTTGGAGCCGGGCGACCTTCCGCAATTGCACCCTCGTCGGGAACGTCTCCACCAACAATCATACCATCTACGTCAGCGACTCCGTCTTCCATATGGTCAACAGCATCGTCTACACAAACGACACCCTGACCAATGTCCGCGTTGATCTGGATCCGGCCGTCCTTGCCCCGTTTCAGGAAATCGAGTTTTCCATCGTGGAGGGGGGATACAACGGCGACGGCAACCGGCAGCAGGGGAATCTCGACACCGACCCCCTCTTTGCCAATCCGGGCATGAATGACTTTCACCTCACGGCTTCATCGCCGGCTGTCGATGCCGGACGTTCCGGCGAGGCGGATGACATCGTCGCCGACATCGACGGAGACGTCCGTATATTCGGCGAAGGTGTTGACATGGGATATGACGAGGCCGTGGTATCGTGCCACGCCCTCCCCGATCCGACCGCCATCCAGGTACGCACACCGCCGGGAGCCGTGTTATCCCTTCAACACAAGCCGTTCCGGGTGAACAGCGCCTGGCGTTCGGTCAGTTCTCCGGTTACGGCGGAAACGTCCATCGTAGACATTCCACTCGGCCTCAAGCATCCGGGCGAGGGCATGACCCGGGTGCTATGGCGAAAGTAAAATACGCACGGTGCGCATGATGCGCACCGTGCGTTCAGGGGTACTGCCGGTGCTTTACCGGCGGAAAAGCGACGGCGGAATCAGGACCGTGTCGATGACGTGAATCACGCCATTGCCGGCATCGATATCAATCAGGTCGGGAGCCAAAAGCTCAGACCGGTTGATAAACGCGCCGTCCGGCGTTGCACGCACCCGGGCGAAATCACGATTCAGCATGATGAGAACATTTGCACTCAACACGCTGTCGGAAAAGCGCTTCCCCAACGTGACGTGATACAGAAGAATCTGCGTCACAAGCTCGCGGGGGAGCAATCCGATGTTTTGTGCATTCAGCCCCAGTTTCGCGAACGCGGCATCGGTCGGCGCAAACACCGTGATCGGGGCTGCGGCGACGATGGGCGTAAGCCCGGTTGCTCCAAGCGCTGCGATCAGCGTCGAGAACTCACCGGATTCGGCATTGACCTGCAATGCCACATCCACGACGGATGCATCCGTTCGAACGGCGCCGGCCGTCATCAGTCCGACCGTTACCGCCACAATACCTGCCACACGCATGAACGACTTTTTCATGGTTATTCTCCTTATGTTTGACGTTCGTGCCTGGCGAGGAAAGGGCCCTATCCATGCCAAACTCCGCGCAACATACGCACGGGTTTGGAAAAGTCAAAATTCCCACGATCGATTTTCGTGAAATCGGGTCGGGTATGTGTATTCGAGCAAGGGGAAGCGGTGAAGTGGAGTGTCGCTCTGCGAGCCGGAATGTTCAACGCTCAACGCGCTCAACCGCCCACTCGTACCCGACACCCTTTCCCGGATACACGTACCCGACCGGCTTCTTCGAACATTATACCCAACGATCTTCGTGAACGTGGTCAACGTCCAACGGTCAGAGAACCCTGGTCGGCCCCGGTTCACGGGCAAGCAGGAGCTTGCCCCTCCGGGCGTTATTGATTCCAATCAACCGGGAGGGCGAGCGGCCCCGCGAGCCGGCTAGACGGAACGTTCAACGCTCAACGCAAAACGTTCAACGTTCAAGAGCCTTCGGTCTAATCATGTGCCGGACTTGTTCGGTGATGGATTACAATAACGATCGAATATGAAATTCAACGCGCTCAACCGCCCACTCGTAACCGACACCCTTTCCCGGATACACGTACCCGACCGGCTTCTTCGAACATTATACCCAACGATCTTCGTGAACGTGGTCAACGTCCAACGGTCAGAGAACCCTGGTCGGCACCGGTTCACGGGCAAGCAGGAGCTTGCCCCTCCGGGCGTCATTGATTCCAATCAACCGGGAGGGCGAGCGGCCCCGCGAGCCGCGCTTGACGGAACGTTCACCGCTCAACGCAAAACGCTCAACGTTCAAGGGCCTTCGGTCGGATCATGTGCCGGACTTGTTCGGTGATCGATTACGATCGGATCGGCGAGCGGAACAAGTTCGAAAGGGGAATGATGATGAAATCGGTCGTCTGCCCGTCGACTGGCACATCGCGCCGCAACCCGGGCTGCGTCATGATGCCGGGCATCGGGCGGTTCAGTAATCGTGACGCCAGTGAATGCTGATACCCTCGCGGATCCGGGGGCTGGTCTCGGTGCGGAGGATCAGGCTGGGAGTCAGCTCTGCTTCCACCGCGATCACATCCGGTTCATTGTTCAGCATCATTTCACTTTCAAGATAGACCCGGTCATGAAGCTGTTTGCCAAAGCTCACCCCCGCCACCCCGGCCTCCTCTTCACTCTGGGTCACACTGATCTGATCGACACCGGGAAGCAGGCGCCCCCGGTCAAGCTGCTCCAGCAAAGGGCGTCCGCCGCGGGCCACATCAAGGGCATAGGCAAGATAGGCAAGCTGCCACGGGGAAACCTCGCTGCCCGGTTTGCCGAACAACAGCCGCGACACAATCTCATTCCGGGGCATGACGGGATCGGAGGATAGCTCCAGCACCGGTTCATCGGCAGGACCGCTGACCCGCAGGTATATGGCGGCGCCGGCGGCCCGGGTCCGGGCCTGCAGGGATATGACGGGATGGGCATACCCGCCGGAAGGGATCAGAATTTCCCCTTCGTCCATCTGAAACCGCCGGCCGAGAAAGATCAACGAGCCGCGCAACAGCCGAATGGTTCCGCCGGCCTGGATGTTCGGAATCACGCCGGTGACCTTGCCCCGTCCCGCCCAATCGCTACGCAGCGAATTCCCGGTGACCTTGACTCCCTGCTGAGCGGCAATATCGATATCGACGCTTATGGCCACCGGCTTTGCCTGTTGTGAAGGGGCGGCTGCGCGGGCGGGTGGCGTACCGCCGCCATGCTCGACAACGTCCAGCTCGCGAATGGAAGGAGGAAGCCGGCGCGGCAGTTGCAGCTCAACCGGCGCAAGGTCGATCCTTCCGGTAACCGCGAGAACGGCGCCGGTACCCGTCAGCCGCAGGGTTCCATCCACGGGAAGATCAGACGAAAGAACCCGCCCGGCAATGAACCGCTTGAAATCCGCCCGGCCCTGCCAGACCGGAACCATGCCGGACCTGGATACATATCCGGTGGCCGACAATTGCCCCTGTACGCCGTCTCGGCCCTCCACCCGAACAACGAAAGATGTTCCATTGATACTTGAGGCAACACCGTGAAGCCCGTCCACAACGATCCCCCGCGCCGGATCCTCGAATATGCCGTTGGTCACAACAAGTTCACCAACCAGCTCCGGCGCATCCCATGTACCGCCGATTACCAGGTCGCCGGCCACATCCCCCTCCACACGCTGCCATTCCGACAAAATGGAATCCGCAAGAGCCGACAGGGTGGTCGATGCTTCCACCCGCCCGGTCAGGGAACGCCGGTCATCCGGAACCGGACGCATGGTCGAGCGGTCCATGTGGTAAGGAACGGACGCATGAGCATCCAGCCGATAGCGGCCATTGTCTTCAACCGAAACCGCCGCATGAACATCCTGCGTCGTGATGTGAACCAGGGCGTCGATGGAGCGGGGAAGCCATTGTCCGCTTTCGTCAGATTCAAGGACCGATGGTGTAAGCGTTGCGGCAAGCTCTCCGGCGGGAGCAAACGGAAGACCCCGGAAATCCCAGTGGAAGGTGGAATCCACATCGACGCCACGGTTGGTCACCCATGGCATGAAATCCAGCGTCGCGAGCCGTCCCTCGCCGGTGGTTTCCCACACATCCCCGGCGCCGGATACCGATCCCTGAAGGGTCAGGGGTCCGGCCGCTACATGGACGGGGTCCATGTACCATGTTTCATCTTTCTGCCTGATGTGCATCGGCGACTGCAACTGCACCGGCGGGAACGATTCGCCGCTTTTTGCAATGAGCGAGGAAACATCGATGATCAGAGGATGAAAAGGCCTCTGTACGATAAATCCCGTCGACGCATGAACCGGGCGGGAACCCTGTAGCGCCGCCGCGGCCCTACCCTCAACCGCATCGGTCGAAACGACTGCAAATGCATCCACACCGGTGATCGATGTTCCGGACACGTCGATAGCGGCCGCGGTCAGAACCATGCCGGTCGAGACCCAGGTACCGTCTCCGTACTCCACGGCGCCGGCGGATGACAGACCGGTGATCGATAGCATGTGCCAACCTGCGGCCGGAAGGGAAGCCGTCCATGTCAACCGTCCCTGCGTTGTGGTACCGGTTCCGGCCACCTGGAGCTCGCCCTCACCGGTCAGCGGCACATTCAGCCACCGCGCCACCCGCCGGGCATCCGTGGCCCGGATGTTGGCCGCGGCATCCCATGCGATATCCGGCAGCATGACCGTTCCCTGCGAATCGATATGCACACCCTCGGTGGTCAACACAAGGTCGGACCATGATATGGATTCGTCATCGCCCCGGCCTCGCAGCGATAAAGCGAACGGAAACCGGTCGACTCTTCCCTTCGACAGGTCGAGATTGCCGCGCCACCCGGTGTCGTCATACGCGGCGGATCCCGCCATGGATGCCCGTAGCGGAATACCGGCAACCGCCGGGTCGACCCTCAGGTGTTCGCAGACCCATTGGTCGATGGTGACCGGCCACGGAGCGGCGGTTGACGGTTTTCGACGGGAGCGATCCATGCCTGTTGGCCGCGCCAGCAGATCCATACGAAAGACGGCCAGCGACGAGATGCGGATCTGCTTGTCCGCGAGGGCGCGCAGGTCACACGCGATCGAGACCTCCTGCACGGCCAGCCATGTACCGTCATCATCCCCGAGGCTCAACCGCTCCACCCCCATCGTTCCGAGACGGGGCCACGAGGGATTCTCGAGGACAACGGTCAGCCCGGAAGCGGTTTCCAACCGGGGAAGCGCATAGGCCAGGAGCTTCAACCGAACCTGCTCGGACAGGAGAATGCAGGCGGCAACCGAAACCAGGACCGCCAACAGCAAAACAACCACGATCATCAGCCGTTTCCACCATGTCCGGAAACGCTTCATCAGAAGGCCTGCCCGATGCTGACGTAAAATTCAAACGTGTTGTCGATCTCCGGACGGCGGTTGATCGGGAAACCGACATCCGCGCGAATCGGACCGACTCCGGTGAAGTACCGGAAACCGACGCCGGCGCCCCACTGAAACGATTCCTCGAAATCGCTCACTTCCGGTTCATAGGACGACCCCCCGTCCAGGAAACCGACAAGCCCGACCCGGTCGGCCAATCTCCACCGCATCTCCAACGATGTTTCGAACAGGGATTTTCCGCCGGTCAGTTCACCGTCTTCATTCCGCGGACCGACCGATTGATAGGCATAGCCCCGAATCGACTGGCCGCCGCCGGCATAGAATCGTTCGTCACCGGGAATGCCGTCGAGCGACGTGCCGGCGAGGGAGCCGACGGTCACCCGCCACCCCAGCGTTACCCGGTCCTCGATGACCGGCAGGTACACGATCGGGGTCAGCAGCAACTTGTTAAAAGCGTAATTCTCCTCGAGGTCATAGAACGGTTCGACCTGCAGGCTTGAGTAGGTTCCCCGTGTAGGATTCAACCCGTCGTCCCGGTTACCCCAGCTTACCCGGACGGGAAAGGACGCCTGAAGGTAGCCTTCCTCACTCCCCGCCTGATCGACATTGGATTGCTTTACCGCCGGACCGTAGCGAAGCGACCACCCGCGCCCCACGCGGTGATTGATCTCGGAAAACAGTCTACGGGACCGGGCCACATACGCATCCGAATCCTCCTCCGACCAGGTCATGCCGAAGGCCAGATCATGGCGGGAGCGCCAGGCGAAGGGTATGTCCAGGCGGATCCGCCCCAGCCACTGTTCCTCGGCATACCGGCCGCCAATCGAAAGCTTTTCCGCCGACCCGAAAAGATTCCGGTGTTCCCAGTCGCCGGTCACTTCGGCCCCGATATCGGACTGGTACCCCACACCAAGGCTGACCGTCCGGGAGCGGCGTTCCTGTAACGATATTGTCATGTCCACTTCATCGACCGTCCCGGTCCGGGCCTGCCGCTCAAGGTCGATGAAACTGAAAAGCCCGGTGTTCCCGAGCCGGCGGCCCAGCTCATCCACGTCCGACTGCCGGTATCGGTCCCCCGGTTTCCACGAAAGAAAGCGGCGTACGAATGGTTCATCCACCCGTTTCAGGCCCTCGATGGACGTTGTTCCGTAGCGCATCCGCGATCCGGGATTCACGTGATAGATGACATCCACGACCCGGTCATCATGGTAGACATGAACGGTTCGCCGCCCCATGGATGCGAACGGGTATCCCTGCTCCCTGAAGTCGCGAATCGATGCCCGGCCGGCAGCCAGGATGGCGTCCGCCTCCGCCGGCTGTCCGGCGAGGGATATTCCCGCCGGACCCTCCGTTTGCACCGGTTCGTGCCCGGCCTCCAGCTCAACCGACCTGATGGTATAGAGGATCGCATTGGTGACGGTGAAGACGAGGACCGGGCGTTTCTCACCCGGCGCCTTCTTCATATCGACCCCGGCGCTGTAGTACCCCAGGGAATGAAGGTACCGCTGCATCCTCACCGCATCCATGTGATACCGGATCACGAGCCGCTCATCACCGGCGCCGGCGGTTTCACGGTCGTGCCAGGCCTCGCTCAAGGACTCCAGCTCCTTCACGGAAACGCCGTCCGGGACCTGCTCCACCCGGACATCATAGCCCGGGGGCGTAAAACCGAGGTGCGAACATCCCGCCGCCCCCGACAAAAGCAGAAGCGTGATCATCCACCATACAGGGACGCGCACAGCCCCGCCGGAACAAGCGGGGCGGATATCGGGAGTTTCATTCATGCCAGCCATCGAAACCGGGAACTTCTTTCTTGATCTGAAGGGAGCGGATCCCACACTTCAAGCCCGGACGGTAATCCTTACAAGCGAGGTCCACCATGAAAAGAAGAGAGTTTCTACAGAAAGCCGCCATCGGCGCCGCAGCCGCGGGTGTTGTCTCTGGATGCGGAAACCGGGAAGCGGCCGGGCCGGCCGTGATCACCCAGCCCCGGGTATCCTGGCGCCTCGCCTCCAGTTATCCCCGCAGCCTCGACACCCTGTTTGGCGCCATCGAGTTTTTCGCCGAACGGATCAGCCTCCTGACCGACGGGCGATTCACCATCCGCCCCTATCCCGCCGGCGAGCTGGTGCCCGGTCTTCAGGTCATGGATGCGGTCCAGCAGGGAACCGTACAGATGGGGCAGACCGCGAGTTACTACTACACCGGCAAGCATGAAGCGCTTGCGTTTGAGACCTGCGTACCCTTCGGCCTGACCACGCGTCAGCAGTTTGCCTGGATCTACCAGGGAGGCGGGCTCGAGCTGATGCAGGAAATACTCAACGATTTCAACATCATCCTGTTTCCCGGGGGCAGCACCGGGGCCCAGATGGGCGGGTGGTTCCGCCGGGATATCCATTCTCTCGGCGATCTCAACGGATTGAAGATGCGGATCCCCGGGCTGGGGGGCGAAGTCATGTCGCGGCTCGGGGTGACCGTGCAGGTTCTCGCCGGCTCGGATGTCTACATGGCCCTCGAGCGGGGGGCGATCGATGCCACCGAGTGGGTCGGTCCCTACGACGACGAGAAACTGGGCTTTCACAAAATCGCCCGGAATTACTATTACCCGGGCTGGTGGGAGCCCGGTGCGGTTCTGTCGCAATACATCCACAAACCCTCGTATGAAAAGCTGCCGTCCGCGTACCGGGAAGCCATCCGCACCGCAACCGCGGAGACCGCATCATGGATGACCGCCGCCTACGACGCCCGCAATCCCGCCGCACTTCAGCGACTGCTGGCCGCGGGCGTCCAACTGAAAAAATTTCCCGACGACATGATGGTCCGGGCAAAAGAGATCGCCTTCGAGCTCATGGAGGAAAAGGCCGCCGCCGATGCGTCGTACCGGAAGGTGTATGACAACTGGAAGAGGTTCCGTTCCGATTCCTTCCGGTGGTTCGGCACCAACGAGCTAGCCTACCAGACGTTTGCATTCGGCGCGGACC
The DNA here is from genome assembly GCA_030432155.1 of bacterium. Classification (GTDB taxonomy): domain Bacteria; phylum Verrucomicrobiota; class Kiritimatiellia; order CAIVKH01; family CAIVKH01; genus JAUIHQ01. Next base: position 11,502 of record JAUIHQ010000053.1, read on the forward strand.
GGTGACCCTCAGCACCGACCAGATGATCGAGCTGGAGATTCGTGTCCAGGATGAGATCACCCGGCTGAAAAACGATATCGAGTCATCGGGTGAAGACCGGAAGGCAATCGCTCCTGACCGCGCGATCGGCCGCATCTCCCGACTCGACTCCATGCTCGATCAGCAGATGGCCATGAACAGCCACCAACGGCGGCAGGAACGGCTCGCCCTTCTCGAAAATACCATCCGGAAAATGGACTACGGGACGTACGGAACCTGTGAACGCTGCGGACGTGAGATCGCTTTCGAACGGCTCAAGGAAATTCCCGAAACCCGTCATTGCCGTTCCTGCGGATGACACGATGGCGGGATTGACATCGGTAGATCCGATCTCACATGTACAAATGATCTGAGGGCAGGACCGGCCGGGCCGCCGCATGGGAAAGGGCGGCCATGGACATGCGGGCCGGTTCACCGATGATATCGAACGCCTTCGCCCCGCATCGGGCCATGCCCGCGGCCGCTTCGTGGATCGGCCGGGTGATCCGGTTCTGGCCGGGCCGCCATTCGTACCGTTCGCGGAAGTGAAGCTCCACCCCGTCTTCCACCCGCTTCCAATGCATGCGGATGCTGCCGATCGCGGTGCGCCACCCGCTGTCCGCCAACCTCCATTGGGGAACATCCACCACCCCGGCATGGGCATACGGTAGTTCGGCCAGCAAACGTCCGGAGGTATAGCCGGCAAGCCCGAGGTCGCCGGCCCACAACATCGGTAAAGAAACCCGTAGCGGGCGCCCGGAGCCGGCAAGATAGTGGCGAAGAAACGCCCGCCCGCGATGCGGCAGCATCATGCTGATCAACGACAGAAACCTGCGGTCGCCCGCGGCGACCCCGCGAAGAAAACGCAGCATACGGGGAAGGACACGTGCAAACGGACGGCGGGTGGCCAGGTACAGGAAGTATGTCTTCATGCGTGAAATCCTTCCACGGATGCGGGATCATCACAAGAAGGAACCCGTGAACATTTTCACGGTGACCGTGTCTGACCATGCATACAGGCTGAATTGTATGACGATCCATTCATCGACGGCAGTGGAGCAACCCATGCGGAACCGCATGAGCCTCACCGCCCTCGTCGTCACCTGCCTGGTGTTGCTTCCGCTTGTCCCCCTGCTGGAGCCGGTCCTGTTTCCGATTCTCACCCGGGCCTCGGCCGTCTTCACGGGATCCTGGTTCGGCGTACCGGTTGCATCCTCCGCCGACGGGTGGTTGCTGGCGACGCCCTATCTCGACCTTCACATCACCACGGCCTGCAGCGGCATCCGCTTTTTCGTGATGCTGCTTGCCCTCGGCGCAGGTTGGATGTGGGCCGGGCGACACCGGGATCCGCTCCGGTGGTTGATGCATATCGCCATCATCCTCGCCGGGGCTTCGGTTCTTACCGTTCTCGCCAACACCGCCCGCTTTATCCTCACATCCTACGGCGAAGCGTTCTGCCGCACGATGCTTCCTCCCGACATGTCCAACGCCATCCACTTCGCCATCGGCATTCTCGTGTTCCTGCCTGCCCTGATCCTGACATCCCTGCTCCTGGAGAAAACCCGCCATGCACGGTGAAACCACAGCCCGCGCCTCGCTGATTCCCCCCTGCCTTCACCGCGCCGGCGCATTTGCGGTATCTACCCTTGTCCCCCAGGTGATCCTGCTCATTCTGAACATCCGGTCATGGACCCTCATCCATTCCGGCGTGGAGGATGAAGGCCGCAGGCAGGCCATGGTGTTGTTCGGGTACCTGACCGGCCTGCTGGTGGTGAACGGCGCATCGATCGTCTGCCATGCGGCAAGGCGCAAACCGGTTCCGCTCGTCCTGTCCGGCCTGCTGATGGCGCTGCACATCGGCTACCTGTGGCTGGCCACGCCATGGATCGACAGCATCATCCCTCGCGCCGATCAACTGTGGATACTCCCCGGCGAGCGGGTCCTGTACTACCAGTATGCCCTGATCATGCCCGCGGTGTTCCACACCCTGCTGAACCTTGCCTGCTATCCGATCCGGGGCCGGTCGGGGCGCGAGGCGCTGGCCAGCCTCGGACTGGTCATCGTGATCCCGGTCGGACTGTATATCTTCGTTCACACGTTCGTCCGGGTGCTGGACCGGGTGACGATGGATGTACCGACGGAAATAATTTTCATAATCCTCATCGGCCTCACCGTCCTTGTCATCGGCGCACTGCTCCGGGCCATTGCCGCGCTGTATCGATGGTTGTCGGAAAAGGGGGAATCGGCCATCGTCATCCTGACCGCACTGGTGGCCATCGCGGCGCCGATCGGCGGGCTTCTTCTGAACATCAAGATTCCCTTTCCCTCGGATTTTCAGAGTCCGGCGGTCTATGCGCTGGCTCTCGTCAACGGCATACTGCTGATCATTCCCAACCGAACCAGCCGGCTGTTGTGGTTCCTTCGCGCGGTGATGTTCGCCTTCACCCTGTATTTCTTTGTCGTGTTTCTGCCGTTTCTCCCCCTGGCCATTCCCGCGATGCTGGCGATCGGCGCGGGCTTTCTCGTTCTCACCCCGACCGCGCTGTTCGCGCTTCACCTGAGGGTGCTGACCCTGGGATGGAAGGAAGCGTGGGCGGCCCGGCCCCGTACCGGGATCGTGTGCGGACTTCTCGCCGTGCTGGTGCTTCCCGGCATCTTGATCGGGCATGCCTGCCTGGACCGCTACGCATTGAACCAAGGTCTCGATTATGTCTACGCCCCGGACTATGCGGAACCGGATGCCCCGCCCTCCCCCGGCCGGGTTCTGCGCAGCCTCGAGAGTCTGCGCAATGTGAAGGAAGGCATCCGCGCACCGTTCATCACCGATCTTTATCAGGCCATCGTGTTCGGTGGACTCGTGCTGACCGACGACAAGATGGATCACCTGTACCGGGTGTTCGGCGGAACCAAGGTGCCGGAGAAAAAGCGGGACCAGGTCATGTCGTCGATCTTCGGGTCCAATCGACGGGCGTTCCGCCTGAGCGAGCGGCGGCTCTCGGATCCGCCGCCGACCGACCAGGTGCTGCTCACCGAGCTGATCCGATTGCCGGATGCGGGACATCCCTGTCATGACGCAACGGTGGAGCTGACCATGACCAATACGTCGGCCCTGCAGGGGGAGTTTGCGGCCCGGATCAGCCTCCCCCCGTATGTCCACATCACCGGCTTCCGGCTCGACATCCATGGAGAATGGGTCGAGGGACGGATGTTCGAGCGCACCACCGCGTTATGGGTGTACCGGATGATTCGCGACGCCGCCCGGCGTGACCCCGCGGTGTTGTCCTACATCGATGACCGTACCCTCGAGCTTCGTGTGTTCCCCTTCGATTCCCACCAGGCCCGGCGGGTCCAGTTGGACCTCGCCATACCCGAGGCCCTGCCCGCCTCCATCTCGGTCGGCGCCCGCACCCTTCCCCTGCAGGATCCCCCCGGCACACCGATCGCCGCATACGCGGATACCGACGAAGGCCTCTGGCTGGCGATACCTGGAGACATGAAAGCCTCCCTTCCGGCCGCGGCCCGCACCCCGGTGCTCCACATTCTGGTCGACCGGTCGGCGGGCAGGTCGTCATCGCTCGATGCGCGGGAAGCCGCGGTTCTCGACATGGCGAGGAAGGCCGGCGCGGTATACCGGGTGTATGATGTGAATCTGGAAACGCGGGTTCATGTCGGCGGATCGGACAGAGATCGGCTCCCCCTGCGCGGCGGCTTCTGCGCAGAACGGGCAATGGCGGGCATTCTCGCGCAGGCCCCGGTCGATCCGGAAACCGTACCGGTGTTCATCCTCGTCACCGACGATGCCGACGGCGTCATTCCCGACAAACATCTCGCCGCCCAACGGTGGAAGATTCCCGATATCCCGGGGTATGTCGTCATGAACGGCCGCGGTGTGCTTTCGGTTCGCGGCTGGGATGGAGCAACGTTGAGCGGCGACCGGATCGAACCTGCCCCGGTTCACCTGTTCGCCGCCGGCGAGCACCGGGTTCCCGTTGCCGCCGACGATCCGGAAGGATGCGTGGTCACATTTCCGGGAACGCCCGGAAGCCTGCCCCTCACCATCCGTCGGGAGGGAGATGATGTACCTCTCGAGCCGATGGTTGCCATCGAACAGGACTGCTACCGCCTTGCCGCAGGTGTCCGCATGACGGAAACACAACTGACCCGCGAGCCGTACCGCCGAAACCGGGATCTTGCCTCCCTGGTGGAAGCGGGACGTGAAGCCGGCGTCCTGACCCCGGCCGTGACCTGGATGGTGGTCGAGCGGGACTCCCAGTGGGAAATCCTGGAGAGAAAAGAACAACAGAAACTCAACAACCGGGCCGAGCTGGGCTTCATGGAAGCCCCCGAACCATCCTCCCTGCTCCTCCTCGCCGCCCTCCTCGCCCTCCTGCTGTATCGCCGCCGATTCCAGACATTGGAAAATTGACCCGAGTCTTTTCCAATGATTGGAACGGGTTGTTTGCACAGGGCAAGCGTCTACGCCAGGGTCAAGGCAATGCCTTCAATGCGGTGCGTAAGTTGAAAAGGGCATAACGACCCTCATCTAGCCCGGATATTGCACGAGTATCGTGCAATATCCGCCCTTTGGGCGACGCGCCCCGCATTTGCGGGTCTTGCTC
>JAUIHQ010000393.1 GCA_030432155.1 bacterium
TTCGGAACAGATGGTGTCGCCGGTCACGGCCTGACGGAGCCCGCCAACCGCACCGATCTCGCCGGAATAGAGGACATCACAATCCTCACGGTGGTTGGCGTGAATACGCAGAATCTTCTGAAGCCGCTCTTTTTTGCGCGTCCGCGGATTGTAGACCGCGGTATTCCTCTTCAACATGCCGGAGTAGACACGGGTATAAATCAGCTTTCCGAGGTAGGCGTCATTCGCGACCTTGAACACGAGGGCGCTCAGCGGCTCATGATCAGACGTTTTCCGGGTCAGAACCTCCTGGTCGTCCTTGAGCGCGCGGCCTTGAATGGGCGGAACCTCCACCGGCGAGGGTAAGTAATCAATCACGGCGTCAATCAGAGGTTGAACGCCCTTGTTATGCAGCGAGCTTCCGCAAAAAACCGGAACAAACTGGTTGGACACGGTCAGCCTGCGGATGGCCGCCTTGAGGTCGGGCACAGATACGTCGGGATTGTCGGCAAACGATTCGAGCAGCGTCTCATCCCGTTCGGCCACGGCCTCAACCAGTTCTTCGCGGCGATGCGCCGCCTCGTCGGCCAGCGATTCCGGCAAGGGAATCTCCACCACGGTGGCGCCGAGGGAATCGACGTCGAAGGTGAAGGCCTTCATGGTAACGAGATCGATGATGCCCTCGAACGCTCCCTCTTCCCCGATCGGAAGCTGAACCGGATAGGCGACGACCGAGAGCTTGTCGCGAATCTGCTCGCATACCCAGCGGAACCGTGCCCCCATGCGGTCGAGCTTGTTCACAAATGCTATGCAGGGAATCCGGTAGCGGCGGGCCTGACGCCATACGGTTTCGGACTGGGGTTGTACGCCGGCAACTCCGCAGAATACGCCGACGGCCCCGTCCAGCACGCGCAGGGATCGTTCGACCTCCACGGTAAAATCAACGTGGCCGGGCGTGTCGATGATGTTGATCTGATGATTGCGCCACAGGCAGGTGGTGGCGGCGCTGGTGATGGTGATTCCCCGCTCCTGCTCCTGGACCATCCAGTCCATGACCGCAGTGCCTTCATCGACATTCCCGAGCTTGTAGACTTTGCCCGAGTAAAAGAGGATCCGCTCAGTGGTGGTGGTCTTACCGGCGTCGATGTGCGCCATGATCCCGATGTTGCGGATCATGGCAAGAGGGTGCTCCCGGCCGTCGGCCTCGAGGCGAGACGTGGAATCCACTAAATTGTGTGACTGCTCGACCACGGCCGACATGTTTCTTTCCGGGGTGCATTTACCAACGGTAGTGTGCGAATGCTTTGTTTGCCTGCGCCATCTTGTGGGTGTCGTCACGTTTCTTGACGACATTGCCCGTATTCTTGTAGGCATCGAGCAGCTCGGCAGCCAGCGCCTGCTTCATCGCAACACCCTTGCGGGACGCAGCGAAGTTAACCAGCCACCGCATGGCCAGCGCGGCCTGGCGGGGACCGTCAACCTCGACCGGAACCTGGTAGGTTGCGCCGCCGACCCGGCGGGATTTTACCTCGACCTTCGGCTTGGCGTTGCTCATGGCCTGGTTGAACACCTCCATGGGATCCGCGCCGGTCTTGGTCTTGATCTGCTCGAGAGCGTCGTACACGATCCGCTCGGCGGTGGAGCGCTTGCCGCACCGCATGATCTTGGAGATCAAAAGGGTGATATCTTCACTGTTGTAGCGAAGATCCTTCGCCACGATCCGTTTGTCAGCTCTGCGTCGACGTGCCATGCGATTATTCCTTAGGACGTTTGGTGCCGTATTTCGAGCGGCCGCGCTTGCGCATCCCCCACCCCGGCTGCTCATTCACGCCGGCGCAATCAAGGGAACCGCGTACAATGTGATACCGGACGCCCGGCAGATCCTTCACTCGGCCGCCGCGTACCAGCACCATGCTGTGCTCCTGCAGGTTATGCCCCACACCGGGGATGTAGGCCGTGACTTCGATCCCGTTGGTCAGGCGCACACGGGCAACTTTCCGGAGGGCCGAATTCGGCTTCTTGGGTGTCTGGGTTTTGACCAGCAGGCAAACCCCGCGGCGCTGAGGACAGCGCTTCAGGGCCGGCGCTTTGTTTTTCTTGCGCGCCAGCGTGCGGCCTTTTCGTACAAGCTGATTGATTGTCGGCATATCGTATCGTTTCCCGTTTCGTAATGGGCGCGGAACCCTATCAGAGGCTCCGGATGTTGACAACAGTTTCCTTAGACATTCTGTTCGAGGAAATCGTCGCCCAGCATTTCCTCGACCGAGATCGGCTCCGCAAGCGGAACCAGTTTGATGTTCCGGTACATCCCGAACCCGGTTCCCGCCGGGATCAGGTGCCCCATGATGACATTCTCCTTGAACCCGCGGAGATGATCCACACGGCCAAGGGCGGCAGCCTCGGTCAGCACACGGGTCGTGTCCTGGAAGGAGGCGGCCGAGATGAAACTCTCGGTTTCGAGCGAGGCCTTGGTAATGCCCAGCAGCACCGGCTGGGCTTCCGCCGGGCGTTTGCCCTCGGCCATGGCCTTCTGATTGACGTCGATGAAGGCCTGCTTCTCGATCTGTTCGTTCCACAGGAACTCGGTGTCGCCGGGATCGGTGATCCGGACTTTCCGCAGCATCTGCCGGACAATGATCTCGATGTGCTTGTCGTTGATCTCCACCCCCTGGAGGCGGTAGACCATCTGCACTTCGTTCACGAGATATTCCTGGAGCTCCTGGGGTCCGCAAACCTCGAGGATTTCCTGGGGGACGACCGGGCCTTCGGTCAACTGCTGGCCCTTCTTCACCCGGTCATTCCGGAATACCACGATGTGTTTGCCCATCGGAATCAGATGCTCCTCTTCGTCCTTGGTCGCTTCATCGCGGACCACCAGCTTGCGGCGGCCGCGAGCGGTGCCGGCGAACTCGACAACACCGTCGATTCGGGCAATTTCAGCGGCATCCTTGGGCTTGCGGGCCTCGAACA
>JAUIHQ010000054.1 GCA_030432155.1 bacterium
CAAGCCCCAGCGAACCCGTCCCGGCAAACAAATCGACAACCGTCAGGCCTTCAAGGTCGCCGAGACTGGAGAAGACAGCCTGGCGAACCCGGTCCTGGGTCGGGCGTACCCCGGCCCGGGGAACCGACAACTTCCTTCCACCATACAAACCCGATGTAATGCGAATCATGGGGGCATCTTCCGGATGATCGGCAACCAGTCAATGAAGATTGCCGATCGGGCCATACGTCGGTGAGGCTGACCCGCAATGGCCAATGAGCAATCCCGATGGATTTTTCCGGCCACGCCCCGTATTGTCTATGCATGGTCATGCTGTTTCATGAATACCGTCCCGATCACGCCCGCTGGCTGGATCACGTCAAAATAACCGGGGTGATGACGCTGCTGCCGGCCATCATCGCGGTGGTGTTTCTGCTGGGGATCGGCTGGCGCCTGCCGTGGATCTTCGCCGCCGGTGGTCTGAGCGCCGCGATGTTCCTGGTTTTGCTGGGCGCCACGGTGCTGGACGAGGATGAACACGGATTGTCCCCTCTCGGCCGGAGGCTGGCGGCCGCCAAGAAGCATTGGTTCCCGATGTTTCTCGTGCCCATCCAGAGCTTAACCACCATTTTGACCATTCTATTCTTCTGGATGACCCTCGCCCACCTCTTCCCCCCGCCGCCGGGCCTGAACGTGGTGCTGATTCTGACCGTGCTGATCATTCCCTTGCGCAGGGTGATGTCGATTCATCACAAGGTGGATCCGCTGGCCGAAGTCACACTGCCCGAAGAGTTGATTCGCGCGGCATTCAATATCCTGGTCACCCTGCTGGCCGCCCTCGCCATCCAGACCTACGGATTGAACGAAACGCCGGAAGGCGCGGCGCCGGTGGGCGCCATCATGGTGTGGGTACCCGCCGTGGTTATCATCCTCCTCAACATCGTGCTCCTCATTCATCACCTCGTGTCGCGAAACCGGTGATTGGTTCAAGATCGAACACCGATCAACCAACATCCAAGGCCCGAGTTGCCTGCCTCTGTGGTTCGTCCGAAATCAATGAGGGCGATGCGTGAGGATCCGTGGTTCTCTCACATCTCCGCGATCACGGCATCGCCGAATTCGCTACACTTGATCTCGGTGGCGCCGTCCATCAGCCGGGCAAAGTCATAGGTCACGTGGCCTTTGCCGATCGCGCCGTCCATGCCCTTGATGATGAGGTCGGCAGCCTCGGTCCACCCGAGATACCTCAGCATCATCTCGCCGGACAGGATCACCGATCCGGGATTGACCTTGTCGAGATCCGCGTATTTCGGTGCGGTGCCGTGGGTGGCTTCAAAGATTGCGTGACCAGACTCGTAGTTGATGTTCCCGCCGGGTGCGATACCGATCCCGCCGACCTGGGCGGCGAGGGCGTCGGAGATGTAGTCGCCATTCAGGTTCATGGTGGCGATCACCTCAAATTCGGATGCACGGGTGATGGTCTGCTGGAAACAGATGTCGGCGATGACATCCTTGATCACCAACCCGCCGGGCAGCTTGCACCACGGACCGCCGTCGATTTCCTCGGCGCCGAATTCACGCTTGGCCAGGTCATACCCCCAGCGGGCAAACGCACCCTCGGTAAACTTCATGATGTTGCCCTTGTGGACCAGGGCGACATTTTTCCGGCCGTTGTCGATCGCATACCGGATCGCCGCCCGGACCAGACGCTCCGTACCCTCGACGGATACCGGCTTGATCCCGATGCCCGCGGTATCGGGGAAGCGGATCTTTGCGAATTCCTCGGGAAAGTGCTCCTTCAGCACCTTCTTGAACCGCGCGTTTTCCTCACTGCCGTTCTCGAATTCAATCCCGGTATAAATGTCCTCGGTGTTCTCCCGGAAGATAACCATGTCGACATCCTGCGGCCGCTTCACCGGGGAAGGCACACCTTTGAACCAGCGGACCGGACGGAGGCATACATAGAGGTCGAGGAGCTTGCGGAGCGCCACATTCAGACTGCGGATCCCGCCGCCGACCGGGGTGGTCAGGGGGCCTTTGATCCCGACCAGATATTCCTTGAACGCATCGACGGTTTCATCGGGAAGCCAGGATGCAAATCGATCGAACGCCTTCTGCCCGGCATACACTTCCATCCATGCGAGCTTTCGCTTGCCTCCGTAGGCCTTCTCCACCGCCGCGTCGAGCACCCGGACCGAGGCCCGCCAGATATCGGGGCCGGTGCCGTCGCCTTCGATGAACGGAATGATCGGCTGATCCGGCACCCGCAGGCTGCCGTCGCCGCCCATCGTCACCTTGCTGCCGTTCGCGGGAATATCCAATTCTACGTTCGCCATGATGCTGTCCTCTCCTGTCCTGGTGAAACTTCCCCGTCATCCGTCCTTCATTTGCAAATCCGGGAAAAGCGCGGATCATAGTGAGCGGACGGCGGACTGTGAAGCCTTAACCGTATTTGTCGAGATCCCGCTTGCAAACCGGACAGGCCCGGGTATAGTTCACAATCTGAAATATTTCACTTCATTAACTATTTATGGCATCCACCTCCATCAACAGCTTCTCGAAACGCCTGATCGGGCTGTTGCCGCGACTTTGCCGGGCATCGATGAAGTTCGAGCAGAACGCCCTCAGTTCGGGTGATATCACCATCCCTCAGTATTGGACGCTGGAGCGCCTGCGGCAGAACGGGCCGATGCCGATGCGTGAGCTGGCGTCGTATCTGCAGATGAAATCCCCCACCGCCACCATCCTTGCCGATCGTCTTCATGAAAAAGGCTACATCCGCCGGGAGAGTGACGAGCATGACCGCCGGGTCGTGCTCATCAGCCTCACCGCCAAGGGCCGCAAAGCCCTGGAAGAGGTCGCCGAGCAACGCCTCAAGGGCATCACCCATACATTCAGCCGCCTTTCCGCCGATGAGCGGGCAAATTATCTCGACCTGATTGAAAAACTTGTTTCCCGGCTCGACGCCACAACTGAATCCACCGATACGACATCATGAAATACGCATGTTCACTTCTTGTCCTCCTGCTGATATCCGCCGCGGACTCCGGTGCGGAAACGAATCAGCCGGTCCGCCTGACCATCATCGACGCCCTGGCCCGGGCCGCGGAAAACAATGAAAACCTTCAGCAGTCCCGGCGCACGATCCGGATCGCCGAGATCGAAACCCGACGGGCCTGGCAGTCTTTCTCCCCCACCGTCGACCTTGAAGGCAGATACATGCTCGACGATTCATCCGGCGGGGACAACGGGCCGGACAGCGGAAGTTTTAACAACGACGACGAAGACCAGCGCTGGGAGGCAAGCCTGCAGGTCAGCCAGTCGCTGGTCGATCTACGCCGCACGCCGCTGCGCCGCCGGAACTATGCCCTTGAGCAGGTGGAGCGGGAGCAATACCGGGCGAACCTGCTCGACCGGATGACCACAACCAGCCGTCAATTCCTGAACGTGCTCAAAAGCAGTCAGCAGATCGAGGTGGCCAAGGACTCCCTCGAGCTCGCCGAACGTGAACTGGACCGCGCGCGCGCGCTGTTCCATGCGGGTGAGGTTCGTCGCTCGGAAGTGCTGCTGGCCGAAGTCGATACCGCCCGCGCGAACCGGATTCTCACCGAGGCCACCAACAGCCTTCGCATCGCGGTCAGCCGGCTTGCCCGCGAGCTGGGCGATCCGCCCAACACCGGGTACGACATCGTCGAACCGGAGGATGATGCCGGCCTGTTCTCGGTGGTGGTGGATGAGAACCGGCTGTATGAGGAAGCGGAAACCAACCGGTTCGAACTTGCCGCGGCCCGGGCCTCCATCCGGGCGGCCGAGAAGCAGCTTCATCTGTCGCGCGACGACATCTGGCCCAAGGTATCCCTGAATTACGATCACAGCTACACCGACCCCGCTTATCCCAATTCCGATGCCGACTCCTGGATGCTTAGCATCGCCGCCACGTTTGAGGTATGGGACAAGGGGGAAACCCGATTCAACCGCATGCGCGATGCGGAAAGGCTGGCCATCCAGGAGCTCGCGTACGACGAATTGCGGAAAAATGTAGAAATCGAGATCCGCGAAGCGCTGCTGGCCTACGTCAACCTCCAGACCACGCTTGCCCTGTCCGAATCGGAAGTCGCCCTCGCCGAGGACCGCTACAAGACCCTGTCCGAGCAGGCGAAGGTCGGCCTCGCCACCAGCCTTGATGTGAGCACCGCATTGCTGGAGCTCACCCGGGCCCGCAACACCTATGTAAACGACCGGCATGACCTGGCCATTGCCGGCATCACCCTGCTTGCTGCCGCGGGTACCCCCCCGGCGTGGATGGAAAATGTCATGGAGGATTATCTGACCAATGAAAACGAACGTTAAAACATGGATCATCGCGGGATTGGCCGGTAGCGCCCTTTTTCATACCGGCTGCGGGAAGAAGGAACAGGGCGAAGGCGGTCCCGGTGGCGGAGGCGGTTTCTCGATCGCGGTCGAAACCGCAAAGGTGGAACAGAAAACCTGGCCGCTGATCGTGGAAGCAGTCGGCAATCTCGCTGCGGACGAACAGGTTCTCCTTCGCAATCCCGTCGCGGGTTTTGTTGAGTCCATCGAAGCAACCGAGGGCGATCCGGTGAACAAGGGCGATCTGCTGCTTACCATCGAGGAGGAAACCTACCAGCTTGAGGTCCGGCGGGCGGAAGCTCAGAACCGGGACGCCGAGGCCAACCTCAAGCGCAAGAAACCCCTGTTCGATCAGGAACTGATATCGGAATCCGAATTGATCGATGCCGAGGCGCAGGCCCAGACCGCGGAAGCGGAATTGGGTCTGGCCCGCAAAAAACTTCGCGATGCCAGGATCACTGCCCCGTTCGACGGCAAACTCGGACGGCGGTATGTGTCGGTCGGCGATTACGCGCCGGTGAACTCCCCCCTGTTCGACCTGGTGAAGATCGATGAGCTGGAACTGGAGTTCTCCGTCCCCTCCCGTTATCTCCCCCGCCTCGCGGTCGGACAGACGGTGACCGTCAACAGCCCGGCCTTCGAAGACAAAACGTTTGAAGGCACAGTGGACTTCATCGACCCGGTCATAGACGCCAATACCCGCTCCGTACGGGTGCGGGCGCGGATACCCAACCCCGGGGAACGGCTCCTGCCGAACATGTTTGTGAATGTGCTGGTAAACGTCGGCGAGATCCAGGATGCGCTGGTATTCCCCGAACAGGCCGTCGTCACGACCCTGGGCGGTACCGCGGTCTTCATCGTGGAAAACGGCATGGCTCTGCGCCGCGAAATCACGATCGCCGAGCGCGGTTCGGGTGTCGCCGTCATCCGTGACGGTCTCCCCCCGGACGCAGAGGTGGTAACCGCCGGACACCAGAAGCTTCGTGACCAGACCCCGGTCAGCACCGGCAGCCAGGAGCAGTAATCATGTTTCTACCCAATTTAAGTATCAGCCGTCCGGTGACGGCGACGATGATCTGCGTAGCGTTGATCACTTTCGGCCTCATCGGTTACAACCGGCTTCCGGTTCGCGAATTTCCCGATGTCGATCCCCCGATCGTATCCGTGACCACCATTTATCCCGGCGCGGCGCCGGAAGTGGTGGAGAGCGAGGTGACCGAGGTGATAGAGGAAGAGCTCAACACCATTGAAGGCATCAAGTCGATGACCTCGCAGAGCCGGGAACAGGTCAGCTCGATTACCATTGAGTTCGTCCTGAACCGGGATGTCGATATTGCCGCTCAGGATGTGCGCGACAAGATTGCCCGTATCCGCGGACGTCTTCCCGATGATATCGAAGCCCCGATCGTGGCCAAGCAGGATGCCGATGCCAGTCCGATCATGTGGGTGGCGTTGTACAGCGACTCGCTGAGCCCTCTCGACCTGACCGATATCGCGGAGAACATGTACAAGGACCGTGTGCAGAACATCGAGGGCGTCGGGCGGGTGATCATCGGCGGGGCCCAGCGGTTTGCGGTCCGGGTCCGGATGGATGCCGACAAACTCGCCGCCCACCGGATTACCGTCGCCGACGTCGTTTCCGCACTGGAAAGCCAGCATGTCGAGATTCCTTCCGGCCGTATCGAAGGCGCCGCACGTGAGTTCACCATCCGAACCGAAGGCGAGTTTCCCACCCCGGAAGCGTTTAACCGGCTGGTGGTCGCGTATCGCGATGAAGCACCGGTACGCCTCGGGGATGTAGGGCATGTCGAATCCGGCGTGGAGGACGAGCGAACCCTCGCCCGCTTCCTCGGCCGTCCCGCGGTCGGGCTCGGTATCGTCAAGCAATCCAAGGCCAACACCATCGAGGTAGCCCAAAACGTCAAGCGGGTGATCAAAGAGATGGATCGGTTCAAACCCCCGGAAGTGGAAACCCGGGTGGCCTACGACTCCTCGATTTTCATCGAACGTTCCATCAATGAAGTGAAACAGACACTGCTCATCGCCGGCGGCCTCGTGGTGCTTGTCATCTTCTTCTTTTTACGGAGCGTGCGGTCCACCATCATTCCCGCCCTGGCGATTCCCACATCCATCATCACCACCTTCGCGTTCATCTACTTCTTCGGTTTCACCATCAACAACCTGACCCTGCTCGCGCTGGTGCTGGCCATCGGCCTGGTGGTGGATGACAGTATCGTGGTGCTCGAAAATGCGTACCGGCATATCGAGATCGAAAAAGAAGATCCGATGAAGGCGGCACGGGATGGATCGTCCCAGGTTGCGTTTGCGGTCATCGCCACCACCCTCTCGCTGATTGCGGTATTCATCCCGGTGGCGTTTCTCCCCGGGGCGACCGGCCGGCTGTTTTTCGAGCTGGGCATCACGGTGGCCATCGCAGTGGGCGTTTCCAGCTTTGTCGCCCTAACCCTGATCCCGATGCTGTGCTCTCGGTTTCTCAAGCATCAGGAAAAGCACAATGCCGTCTACAATGTGCTGGAGTCCTTCTTCAACGGGCTCAGCTCCATCTACAGGAAATCCTTGACCCGGGTCCTGCATCACCGGGTGATCATGTCGATTCTCGGATTTCTCTCCCTCGGGCTGATCCTCTATTTCGGAGGTGTCATCCGGAAAGAATTCCTGCCCGTCGAGGACAAGGGAAGTTTCCTCGTTGTCACATCGGCGCCTGACGGATCGACGCTGGAATACACCGACAAATACCAGCTCCAGGCCGAGGCCATTGTCGACAGCATCCCCGAGATCCAGACATACTTTTCGGCCATCGGCCTTTCCCGCGAGGGTGTAGGCCAGCCGGACAGCGGCATCATGTTCGCCCGCCTGAAGCCCTGGGAGGAGCGGGAGCGGACCCAGTCCGAGATCGTGCAGTCCATTCAGCCTGCGCTGTTTTCGGTACCGGGTTTCCTCGCCTTCCCCATCGAACCCCCGCCTCTCGACACCGGCGGCGGTTTCAACCAGAAGGTTCAGTATATTCTCCAGTCCGGGAATCTGACCGAGCTGGCCGAATACACGGAAACCATGGTCGGCCGACTTCGCGGTTTGCCCGAACTGGTCAACGTGGACAGCGACCTCAAGATTACCAAGCCGGAGCTGAAGATCAGGATCGACCGGAACAAGGCGGCCGATCTTGGGATCAGTGTTCGCGAGATTGCCACTACGCTTCAGGTTCTGTTCGGCGGCCAGGACGTGACCACCTTCAAGCGGGAGGGCGAGCAGTATGATGTGATCGTCCAACTCAAGCGCCAGTCACGCTTCACCCGCTCCGATCTCGAGAAGATTTATATCCGCACCGAAGGCGGTCGCGAGGGTGCGCCGCTTGTGCAGTTGAGCAACATCGTTTCGATGGAAGAGACCGTCGGCCCAAGCCAGATCAATCACTACAACCGCATTCGGTCGTCAACCCTGCGGGCCAACCTGGCGCCCGGCGTCACCCTCGGGGAAGGACTTGACGCCATTGACCGGGTTGCGGAGGAGATCCTGCCCTCCAGTTTCACCACCGCGCTGGCCGGAGAATCGCGGGAGTTCCGGGAAGGTCAGAGCCGCCTGTTCTTCACCTTCTTCCTGGCCATCTTCATGGTCTACATCGTCCTCGCCTCGCAATTCGAAAGCTTTGTCGAACCGCTGGTCATTCTGTTCTCGGTTCCGCTGGCCATGATCGGGGCCCTCGGCACACTGTGGGCGGCAGGGATGACGCTGAACCTGTTCAGCGTCATCGGTCTGATCATGCTGATCGGCCTGAGTACCAAGAACTCGATTCTGCTGATTGAGTTCGCGAACCAGTTGAGACAGAAGGGGGACCCCCTGGTCGAGGCGGTGATCGAGGCGGGCGCGATCCGGCTCCGGCCGATTCTGATGACCGCAATCTCCACCGTGTTCGGCATCCTGCCGATCGCCCTCGGCATCGGCGCCGGATCCCAGAGCCGCCAGCCTCTCGGTATGGCCATCGTCGGCGGAATGATTTTCTCCACCCTGTTGACCCTGTACGTGGTTCCCGTAGTGTTTACCCTGACCCTGGAGGGTCTGCAGAAATTACGAGGAGGAAAAGCATCATGAATTATATCCATACAGTCATATTGATCGCGGCCGTGACCGCATTCGCAACCGCCCGCGGGGGGATTGTGTCGGAAACCGTTGAATACAAAGCGGATGGCGCAGTCCTGGAGGGAACGCTTGTGTATGACGACGCCATCGAACAGCCCATGCCCGCCGTCGTCATCTATCATCAATGGGGCGGCGCATCCGCGTATGAACAGAAGCGGGCGGAGATGATCGCCGGCCTCGGCTATGCCGCTTTTGTCGCCGACATCTACGGCAAGGGCATTCGGCCGGAAACCGTCGAGCAGAAAGCCGGCCTGTCGTCAAAATACAAGGAAAACCGGGAGCTGATGCGGGAACGGGCGAAAGCCGCGGTGGATACCGTGCGCGAACGTTCGGAGGTGGATGACGGCAACATCATCGCCATCGGGTATTGTTTCGGCGGCACCGTCGCCCTTGAACTCGCCCGAAGCGGCGAAGAGATCAACGGGTTTGTCAGTTTTCACGGCGGCCTGGCCACCCCCACCCCGGAAGATGCCAACAACATCCAGTCGCCGCTGCTCATCTGCCATGGCGCCGATGATCCGTATGTTCCGGCGGAAGAAGTCGACGCCTTCAAAAAGGAAATGAATGACGCCGGTGTCAAATACCAGTTCATCGCCTACCCCGGCGCAGTCCATTCCTTTACCGACTGGGGTGCAGACAGCGACGGCGCCCGATACAATCAGGCGGCCGACGAGGCGTCATGGGATGCCTTCAAGAGCTTCGCTGATGAGCAGTTCAGCACGCCGATACCCGACGCCTGACCCGGCCGACATGTCTCGGACGACCGCGTTCTATACCCCGGATAAAGACCGCGAAGGCCTCCACCCCGCCAAAGCGCAACGGGAGGACCTGCCGCATGCGCTGATCCTCGGGGATTCCATCTCCATCGGTTACACCGGGCAGGTCCGTGACCGGCTACAGGACATCTGCAACATTCATCGCCCCGAAGACAACTGCGGCGACACCTGGTACGGGCTTACGAAAATCGACGAATGGCTGGGTACTCGGACATGGGACGTCATCCATTTCAATTGGGGATTGCATGATCTCTGTTATCGGCATCCGGAGTCAAAGGTATACGGGAACCGCGACAAGATCCGAGGCCACATCTCTGTGGAACCGGACGCCTATGCCCACCATCTCGAAGAACTGACATCCATCATCCAACGCCGTACCCGCGCCCTTGTATGGGCCAGCATCACGTTCATTCCTGAGCATGAAGCCGGTCGTTTCCAGTGTGATGACCAACGCTACAATCGAATCGCCAACGGCATCATGCAGGCCCGAAGCATTCCGATCAACGACCTCCACACTCTGACACGTCGTTTTCCTTCCCGCATGTTCGTGCGAGCCGGCGATGTTCACTTTACAGATGAGGCGTACGGGTTGATCGCCGATGCGGTGTCCGCACATATCCGGGCCGCTCTCCGTCGTTAGGGGTGTCAAAGCGCATTACGTTGGGTTTCAGCCAACGACATAACGTCTACGACATAGCCGGCCTATTGACGCAAACACGGCCGCTCTGCTCAACTTCTTCTTCATGACTCGTTGCGCATGCACGATGTTCTCCGCGGTCATGGCCGCTGAAGAACCAAGGGCGTCGACAGGAAACGCCGTCGCCACCCGCCTCCCCCTCAGCATGTCTTCCCTGCAGTCCGCCGCCTGGAATCTGCCGCCCCTTTATCGCCCTGCTACTGCGTTTATACATCACCCGTACACCGCAAGTCATCCACCAGGAGGCAGACCGCCATGCAAAAGAAACGACCCTATCATCGTCACTTCATACGCGGGATTATAGGAAGCCTGACGGCGCTTCTCGCCGCCGCCGCATCGGCCGATATGCCGGAGGCCCGCTACCTGCGGCTGGAATCGCCCTTCTCGCTGCGCTCCGCCTACATGAAACTGGAGATCATCAGCGATGGAACGGATATAGGAAGCATTCTCGTTACAAACGGTGCGTGTGAAGGCGTTGAATACAAAGGTGTTGATGTTAACGACCGGAACTATTGGAAGACGCTGATTACCGATGGCTGGGTATGCAGCGACTATCGTCCTTTTTATTCCGAGGCAAATCCGAACCCGTGGATTGAATTTGATTTCAACCAGTCCTATCCGATGGAGCGGCTGACCATCCATGCCCGTGAGGGGTACGCCGACAACGGGGACCGTCTGGTGACCCTTCTGGACAGCAATCGCCAGATTGTTTTGTCCGTTCACATCACCGACATCTTCACCAATGACACCGACCCGACCTGTTCGACCACCTATATCACCGATGTTGATTTCACGGGACCCGGCAACATGGCCACGGGGGCAACCATTGCCGCCGGTACCTGGATGTGGGTTGCCTTGTCCGACCTTCTTGCGCCGACCGATCCGACGCCCCCTTATGACGCGACAAATCAACTGGCGTTGTTTCAAGCTCGAAACGGAAGCAACGAAATTGCGACCTTTGCGCATGAATTCTTTGGTGAAATGGATCTCGACAAAGCCGCCCTGGCCGACATCCGTGCCGCGTATACCAACGGGAACTACCTGTTCAAATTCAGGTTTTTCGAGCTCATCGATCCCATCACCAATACATGGGGGCACGATCCGGCATGGGGTGATTATCCGACGCAGGCAGAGGATATTCAAAACGGAGCCTTCTTCATTCCGCTGGATCGTTACGCGATCGGCATCCCGCCCGGCGGCATAAACTGGACGGAAACCACAAACGCGAGCAGCGGACAGTATATCGGATACGTCCAGGCTTCTTTATTGACTCGATACCGTGAAACCGGCGACACCAATGACCTCACCCGTTGGTCTGAAATCGGTGATGAATGGGGCATGTTTTACCGCCGGCAATGGAACCATGCACCGTCCGGTCATCAGCGTGAATACTTCATCAAAGACGGCCCTCAGTGGTTCTTCGCATTCTGCCTTACCCTGGATAGGACGGCGGATGAGAGACCCTCTGTAACCAACGACCTGTCCGGCGTAACCCTGGCCAGGATGTTGATGCCGGTTCTGGAGGAATACGGGCCGTCATACTGGCTGCAGGCTCGTGATAACGTCTTCAACCACACCTTCAACGCCCTGAATGCCGCCTATCGGACGGGGCGGATCCTTGAGGACTTTCATGCCGGTCAGCGGCTGGCCAGGGAGGCCTATGAGCACATGATGCGGGCCCGAACCGAGGGCATCACCCGGAACGGCTCGATGGTCGAGGTCGGTGATGACGGACATAAAAACATGCACCAGGTTCTCGGCCGTACCTACGTCGAGCAGCAGCAGTTTCAGCCGCCGTGGTTTGATGCGGCATACCGGGACAAGTTTGAAGAGGATTTTGAAGAGATCTATCGCTTCAATTTTCGCGAATTGACGCAGGAAGGACGCCTTCCCCGATCGGGCGATGTATCGGCCTTCTGGACCATCTCAAATATGTACAAGGAAGTGAGGACGTTCAAAAATGGCTACGAGGTACCTCACTACACCCCGACCCATGTGTTCTTCGAGCCGGAAGTACGAAAGATGCTGGATACGGTATGGGGCCGGGGGCGCGACACCAACGGTTTAACGGCCGCCGAGCTGTCGATGTATAGCTGGGTCACCAACCTTCTGGGTTCAAGCACCTATGAAGGCGTACCGGACCATGCAGCCGACTGGATGGCTCATGCGGGGATTCATGTCATGAGAAACGGGTGGGATCCGAACAGTGGTTTCGTACAGGCATTCAACTTTGTCAGGGGAGCTCATTCCTCGGGCGGCGGGGCGGCCTTCTATCACACAGCCGATCTGGATACACAGATCCGGTACCGACATGGGGGATTGCCGCTGGCGAATGTGAACCTGATGCAGATCAGCGGCAAAGGCATCAATCCCTATCACGGACAGACCATCTACCGGGTTCCGGGCAAGCAGACCATATTGTCCGAAGCATCGGAAAAGGCGAAGGATGCCCGCTGGCACAGCGATGACCATGTGCACGTCGCCGAGATGTTCTATGAAGGCGCATACGGCAATCCCGCCATTCTCACCAACACCCTGGTACGTCGGTTTGTGGTGATGCTGCGTGAAGCCGACTTGCTGCTGGTCCATGAAACCGTGGACACCGGCGAAACGAGTCCTCCGGACCGGATTTTTCACGAGAATATTATGTTCCATTACGCCAAAAGCGGCGGGTCGATCACCACAAATGTCGCGGATCAGTCCGTCACGGCGGCCGGAGGCGACAAACCCGGACTTCATGTCCGATTCTTCGCCGCCCATCCCGTCGGTATCGGCGCTCCGTATGGCGGGGTAGACAAGGGACCCTATACCTCCGGTCAACTTTCATCGGCGCTGGCTATATCCCGGACCGCCCGGCAGGACAACGCGATCGTCATGCTGATGACACCCCTGGGCGCGGGACAAACGACAGCGCCGCATACCGCGGCAACCATCACCAATGTCACGGGCGCCGTCGGCTTTACTCTCGCAACAACCGGCGGCATGCAGATCGCCTGGCTTGCCGCCGAGGATATCGGTGCTGCAGCCATGAACATCAACGGCGTGGCCGGCGACGCCCAGGCGATTCTTGTCCAGTCATCATCAGATGGAACAACCAACGGCGTCGTGCTCGGCGCCGTCGGATCGGTGACCGTCCTCGGTACCGTGGTTTCCAACATGTCGGACTTTGCTTTCGATACCGCCGGCGGTAGTTTGCAGTTCACCCCTATTCACCGACCCGTGGATGATGTCGACATACTTCCCGACACCCAGGCCTTCACCGATACCGTCAGCATGGTCCTGACCAGCCGGACCCCCGGGGTCGCCATTCACTATACCCTGGATGGCAGCGACCCCACGGTCGATAGTCCGCTCTACACCGGTCCTGTTTCGGTGAATTCCAATGTTTACGTCAAAGCTCGTGCGTTCCGCAGCGGCGTCACCAACATCCCCTGGACGGCGGACAGCACCCGGATTTCCGATACCAGCTACGGGCGCTTCTACAACGTTACCCAACAAACCTCCTCCACGTATGTGGCCCGGGCGCTGGCGGATGGGTTACGATACGAATACGTCACCGGTGACAGTTGGTTCCAGCTCTACAGCCGGGGCGATCGGCTTCCCGCCGTCGACAACGGTATTGTCGACGACCTGTTCGACCTTTCCATGGTACAGAATGATCAGTTCGGCATCCGCTACAAAGGGTATTTGGTCGTACCTTCAGACGGTGTATACACCTTCCATGCTCCGGACGAATATGTCCGCAACATCGCGGAGCCATCGTATGATTTGCGTGTATTCGTGGACGGGCAGGAATGGGAACTCGGACAGGAATGGCACGGCCGCGGAATATGGTCGGTCGCACTCGAGGCCGGACCCCACGCTTTTGAAGTGCATTATATGGATGTCCGCTGGGACAACCCGTCCGAACAGCGGTATCACCTGTGGCGGGGATATCCCGGAACCGACATCCTGTGGGCCGGAACATCGCCGGTCCTATCTATGAGCGGTCCCGGATTATCCGGGATTGAACCCCTGCCGAATGCCTGGCTGAAGCACCTGCCCGAGGATCCGCCTCGGTTGAGATACCGGTTTGACGAGGCATCGTCCGGCAATACCCAGGCACTCGATTCCGGACTGGGCGTACCGATTGATGCGGAATTCCGGGGCGCCGCGACACGCACCAATCAAACACCGGATGGTGCTTCCGTTTCATCCCTCGACACAACCGACAGCGTCACCAACAACTACCTGGCCGCTGCGACAGCGGACAAGATCCAGTCCATGAATGCCTTTACCCTGTCGCTCTGGATCAACCTGCAGGAGGACCCGGGACTGTGGGACCGTCTTATCTCCATGTACAAAGGAGTATACGGTTTCGACTGGTTCCTTGAAAATGATCATGCGGCCGCCTTCAGCCGTACAAACTTCTCGCTGTCCCTGACGGTTGACAACGGAACCTACGTTTCCTCCGCCGCCATTGCGCCGCCGGAAGGATGGGTGTTTCTCGCCATCAGCTATGACGGGGACGAAAACGTCGACAATGTGAGGTCCTACTGGGGAAGTGTAACCGACGAGGTTTCACAGAT
The DNA here is from genome assembly GCA_030432155.1 of bacterium. Taxonomy (GTDB): domain Bacteria; phylum Verrucomicrobiota; class Kiritimatiellia; order CAIVKH01; family CAIVKH01; genus JAUIHQ01. The sequence goes on from JAUIHQ010000054.1 coordinate 14,547, forward strand.
TGGGAACGTCGGAACCATCAACCGAGGACCGGTGGAAACAACAACTGCAGAACTGCGGATCGGTAGCACCGAGCGAACAACCTCCGACCGGACGCCCTACGCATGGTTCGACGACATTCGTATCGACACGCGCATCCTCGACGCAACCGAACTGGAGGCGATTCGCATCGAAACGCTTGGCGGCGCCGATGGCGGCGCCAAATCCATGTCCGGTCTTTCCGGAATCGCATCCGGCCCGTCAGCGTTCGTACCGATCCGGCTGATGATGACCAGCCGCGGCAGACTCGCTGTGTCCGCGAACTCCGAGCGACCGGTCAGGATTGAGGCGGCGACCAATCTTAACGGGCAGGTTCACTGGGAAACCGTTCCATCCGTGCCTGATAAAGCCGGATACATTTCAATTGATGACGGAAAAGACGGAAGTGATCCGCTTCGTATCTTCCGGGCGGTCTCTCCCTGAAGCGGACAAACGCCCGCTCCTCGTTCGAGAAGCGGGCGTTTTGCTTATGTTCGCTGCCGTTCCGGCTCAACCGGCCCGAACTTCGATCCGTCGGGGCTGGGCGGCGGGGGATTTCGGCAATTCGAGGTGCAGGACTCCCTGCCTGATCGTCGCCGAAATCTTTTCCCGGTCCACCTCGCTGTTCAGCGTGAACGTGCGTTTGAACACACCGCGCTGATACGACCCGAGAATCGGTTTGTAGCCGTCGAGCGACAGCTCCGACTGTGTCGCGGTGATGGTCAGGACGTCTCCCTCAAGCTGGATATCGACATCCTTCTCCACCACCCCCGGGACATCCGCGATCACCAGGAGGGCGTCGGGCTTTTCATAGATATCGACTTCCGGCATATAGGTCGGCATCCGGGTCACCGGACGGGCCTCGTCCGCCTTCTGAACATCTTTTGTTTTCACTGTCATGATTCTTCTCCTTTCCATCTCATCCGTTGATTTCGCAGATCAGCCGGCGTTGACTGAGATCTGGCGGGGCTTTGCGAATTCCGCACGCGGAAGCTTGACCGTCAGGATCCCGCTTTTCGCCGACGCTTCCACCTTGTCCGCCTGGACATCGTAGGGAAGCCGGAAACTGCGAACGAACTGCCCATGGCCGCGTTCGCGGCGGTAGCAGGCCACGTCATCCGCCATCTCGGCCGGCTTACGCTCACCCTTGATGGTGACATGATCACCCTGTACCTGAATGTCGATGTCCGCAGGATCAATCCCCGGGACCTCGGCGGTCAGGATCAGTTCTTCGTCATTTCCGTGAATGCTGACCGGCGGATACGCATCCGCATCCCGGGCATGCCCCCGGAACAACCGGTCAATCTCGCGATGCAACTGCTGCATCTCTTCAAAGGGATTCGACTCCCATAATGCTGTCACTGGCCATACCATCGTCATGCTCCTTTCTTTCTGCCTTCATGGCATTGTTTTCACGGCAGATTATAGAGCATCATGCATGCCAACCTGAACGGCATGCCGACAAGCTGCTATCTGGCAAGTGGTTGCAGCAAAACCCATCATCACAATCGTGCACAT
>JAUIHQ010000394.1 GCA_030432155.1 bacterium
GCGCGCGACATGCCGCAGGTGCCGGCCATCATCGATGGCGTCGGGCATGGACGTATCGCAGGGGCGCCCTATATCAGCCAGCAGCGCGACATGACCGCAACGCCCCAGGTGTTTGCCGCGCCCTGGGCCTACGCCATGGCGAATACGGGCCCATCGGAAATCGATGTAATTGCCGTTTATGATTGCTTTTCCAGCACGGCACTGATGCAGATAGAGGATCTGGGCTTTTGCCGCAAGGGCGACGGAGGGAGTTTCATACAGGACAACCGCTTGCACCACAGCCGGCCTCGGCAGGAAGGCGGCATACCCTGTAACACCCATGGTGGACTGCTGTCCCACAGCTATCTGCTCGGCGCATCGCACGTCGTGGAACTGGTCAAGCAGTTGCGCGAGTCCGGCGGGTACGAGACGGTGCTGTAGCATGAGCCGCTTTCTCGGCGTGGATTACGGCACCCGGCGCATCGGCCTCGCGGTCAGCGATCCTCTCGGCATGTTTGCCACCGCCCTTGAGGTTATTCAGGTGGACGTTCCCGACGAAGCGGTTCCCCGGATCGTTGAGATTGTACGGGACAAAGACGTCGAGACCATCGTTGTCGGACTCCCGCTGAACATGGATGGAAGCGAGGGCGATGCGGCCGCGGCGGCGCGGGCGTTTGCCAGTCAGCTCCGCGAAGCCGGCGGGGTGGAGGTCGTGATGTGTGATGAGCGACTGTCGACCTACACCGCGGAATCGATCCTCCTTGAGGCCGATATGAGCCGGGGCAAGCGGAAGAAGGTCATCGATAAACTCGCCGCCCAGGTTTTTCTGCAACAGTACCTGGACGAGCATTCATGACCGCGGAGCATGCACCGGCCCGGTGGAAAGCCGTTGTGTCCTATGACGGCACGAACTACGGGGGATGGCAGGTACAGCCGGGCAGAATCACGGTACAGGGCAAACTGGAAGATGCCGTGGAGCAGCTCACGCGGAAGCGGGTCCGGGTCCATTGCAGCGGACGTACCGATACCGGCGTACATGCCCGGGGCCAGGTCGTTCACATGGATCTCGATACCCGGATCAAGCCGCACGGGATGATCGAGGGACTGAACCGATACCTTCCCGACGATATTCGGGTCGAATCAGCGAGAATCATGCCTTCGACATTCGACGCCCGGTTCAGCGCCACCGGTAAAGAGTATCGCTACTTCATCTGGAACGGTCCGGTGCTGCCCGCATGGGCCCGCCTGTACCGTGCTCACGTCCGCAAGCCGCTCGATATCGCGGCCATGCGGGACGCCGCTTCGGTGTTGACCGGGCGTCATGATTTTTCATCTTTTTGTGCCAATCCCGGTCATGAACGCGACCCGGTTCGGACCGTGAATCGGATCACGGTCTCCAGGCGCGGTCCGGATATCACCATCCGCGTCGACGGCGAAGGCTTTCTCTATAAAATGGTGCGGAGCCTTGCCGGCTACCTGATACGTGTGGGGCAGGGGGATCTCCCCGTCTCTTCAGCCCACGCCTTTCTCCAAAGCCGTGAACGCACGGCCCGGGTACCCACTGCGCCGGCCAAGGGACTGTTTCTCTGGAGGGTCCGGTACGGCCGACGCTGACCCGGCGCATATCTTGACGCCCGGCACCGGCTGGGCTAACGTCACGGTCTTTTACCCGAACTATACATGCCTGCTATCAAGATATATCCATCCCTGCTGGCCGCGGATATGGGGAACCTTGCCGATGCCTGCCGCACGTGCCGTGTCGGCGGCGCCGACGGCATTCACCTCGACATCATGGATGGCCATTTCGTACCCAACATAAGCATGGGACCATCCATCGCCGCGATGGCCGACAGGGCAGTCGATATTCACATGCACACCCATCTGATGGTCACGCATCCCCAGGACTACATCCAGGCTTTCCGTGACGCTGGCGCCGACACCATCCTGATCCATGTCGAATCCCGTTGTGACGTGACCGAAGTACTTGCCGCCATCCGGGGCATGGGGGCGCGCGCCGGAATCACCCTGAATCCCGAAACGCCGGCTTCGGCGGCGGATCCGTACATCGAAGCCATCGACGAGATCCTTTTCATGACCGTGCATCCCGGTTTTGGCGGTCAGTCGTTCATGCCGGATGTGCTGGACAAAGTCCGTTCCATCCGGGATGCCCATCCCAACCTTGAGCTGTCGGTCGATGGAGGCATCAACGATGAAACCGCGGCCGCAGCGGCATCCGCCGGAATCAACGCCTTCATTGCGGGTACCCATCTGTTCGGGCAGAAGGACATGAAGGCAGGCATCGATCGGCTGCGGACCATCTGCACCGGCGCGTACCGGACGGAGATCACTCCGTCATGAGCAAGGATCTTTCCCACATCCGCAATTTCTGCATCATCGCCCACATCGATCACGGGAAATCAACCCTGGCCGACCGGATGCTGGAACTGACCCAGACTGTCGACAAGCGGAACCTCAAGGAACAATTGCTCGATGACATGGACCTGGAACGGGAGCGGGGGATCACCATCAAGGCCCATCCCGTCACCATGTACTATACGTCCAAGGCTGGAAAAAAATACACCTTCAACCTGATCGACACCCCCGGACATGTCGATTTCTCCTATGAAGTCACCCGCAGTCTCGCCGCCTGCGAGGGTGCTTTGCTGGTCGTGGATGCCACCCAGGGCGTGGAGGCCCAGACCGTGGCGAACACGTATCTCGCCGAGGAGCAGGGCCTGGTGCTGATCCCGGTCATTAACAAGATCGACGTGCAGAGCGCCGATGTTCCCGAGGTGGAGCACCAGATCGGGGAGCTGCTGGCCATGACGGCGGACGAAGTGTTCCAGGGCTGCGGCAGATCGCCCGGGCGTTTCCAGCATCGGAAGATGCCCGACACCCCGGAACATGTGGATTTCTGCCTGAGGCGTGGCCGAGCTGAACCAGTCGACGCA
>JAUIHQ010000055.1 GCA_030432155.1 bacterium
CTCCCTGCGCCGCAACCTGATCGATACGGAATTTCAGCTCAAGGTTGCCCTCGAGAATCTGGGCGAAAACCACCCCGAGGTCCGCCGCCTGAAAGCGGGCGTGGACGAGCTGAAAGATAAACTCAACGATGCCCTCGAAGGTCTCAAGCTCGGTATCAAGGCTGACTATGAAGTCGCCCTGGCACGATTCAAGGCGCTGGACGATGAGCTGGAGGAAATCCGCCGCACGGACATAGCGTCCCAGCGGGATACCTATCTGCCCTTCGAGCGGGCCGAACGGAACCTTTTGATCCAGCAGGAAATCCTTGCCGCCCTCCGAGCCCGTGTGGCCCAGGAAGGGATCAAGATGGAGATTCCGCGCACGCCGGTTGAAATTATTTCCCCGGCCGAAACGCCCGCTCAAGGACGGTTCGTGAAGCCGAACATTCTGCTCAACATCCTGCTTAGCGTGGTGCTCGGCCTCGGACTCGGGATCGGCCTCGCCTATTTCATCGAGTATCTCGATACCTCGGTCAAGACGGTGGACGATGTCGAGCGGTACCTTGGCCTGCCGGTGGTCGGGGTCATACCCCAGAAGGTACGCTCGCTGTATGAGGAGGGCCCGGAAAGCCCCCACGCCGAAGCCTACCGGGTATTGCGGACCAACATGCTGTTCGCCCGGCGTTCGGGCAAGGGCGGAAGCGCGTACTCGGTGGTCAGCGGCGGCGTCGGCGAGGGCAAGTCCACCACCATGTTCAACCTTGCCTATGTGTGCGCCCAGCTTGGCGACCGGGTGCTGATCATCGACTCCGATCTCCGGCGGCCGGTGCAGCATACCTTCCTCGACATGTCGAACCGCCAGGGCCTGACCAATGTGCTGCTGGGCGACCTGACGCTGGAAGACGCGATCAAGGCAACATCCATCCCGAATCTCCACTTCCTCCCCAGCGGCAAGCTGCCCCGCAACACGGTGGGCATTCTTGAGGGCCAGCGCCTTCGCGAGATCGCCGAGTATGCGAAGGAACGGTACGACTACGTATTCTTTGATTCGCCGCCGATTGTCGGGGTCAGCGATGCGTCGATCATCTCCAGCGAGATGGACGGTGTCCTGCTGGTCGTCCAGTACCGGAAATATCCCCGCAACATGTCGACCCGGGCAAAGCGGATGCTGCAGAACGCGAGCGCCACGATCCTCGGCGTGGTCCTCAACAACATCAACATCCTGCGGGACGACTACTATTATTATTACCATTCCTATTACACCGGCCAGGGAGAGGATGAGGAACAGTCTTCGGATACCCGCGCACCTGCAGGCCGGAAGCCTGAGAAGCAGGAGGTTTTCTGATGCGTTGGTTGCGGTACATCCTGATGACGGTGCTGGCGTTGAATCTGGGCGTATGGATGGGTTGTTCATCCCCATCCTCCTCCGGCGACTCCTCGCTGCGTCCCCGCCTCAAAATCGGCAATGCCACCGTGGCGCCGTCACGCGATCAGAATGTGGATCCGACTGTTCCGGGCGTCAACGAGGCACGCAGCCCGGAGAATCACTACCGCCTGCAAAGCGGCGATCCCGTGATCGTCTACCTCCGCGGCATCGGCCGGGAGATGGACGAGGTGGAGGATATCGTCGATGAACAGGGCAACATCAGCCTTCCCTACCTCAACGAATTCCGGGCGGTGAACAAGACCACGTCGGATCTGGAAAAGGACATCCGCAAGGCATACATCGACGGCAAAATCTATCGCGATGTATCCATCAATGTCGTGATGCCTTCGCAGAGTTACTTCATCCGCGGCGAGGTCAAGCAGCCCGGGCGGTATCCGATCATCACCGGCATCACCATTCTCCAGGCCATCGCAACCGCAGGCGGGTACACCGAGTTTGCCAGCCCCCGCAACGTCAAGCTGATCCGCGGCCAGCAGTCCATCTCCTATAACATGAACCGGATCGAGAAGAATCCTGAGAAGGATATCAAGGTCGAGAGCGGCGACGTGATCGTTGTCGACCGGTCCATCTTCTAGCCGGATATGGCGGTCTCGCGTCCAGCGGAACCGGCCGGCGCTGTCCGCCGCACCCCCCGCAAACGCCGGGGCGCGGGACTGTCTCCCGCCCTGTCCCGCATCCATTGGATTGCCATCGCTCTTCTTCTTCCGCTGCCGTTGTTCGGCGGCTGGCTGTATGGTTCCGTCCGCTTCTGGGCACACGGCCCCCAGATCGTGCTTGCCTGCCTGTCAGCGCTGGTGCTGCTGATCGGTTGCCTGCCCCGCTTCAAGCGTGAAGTTCTGCGCCGCCCTCCCGGGTTCGTGCCGTTTCTTTTGTTCCTCGCGCTTGCCTGGATCATGATTCCGTTCGCGGCGGTGCCGTTCGAAACCCGGCAGCATGCCCTCCGGTTCACCTCGTTTCTCGCCGCCTATTGGGTGTGGGTTGAGGTGGGCGGCCGGCGTGACCGTTGGCGGTTGCTGCTCTCGCTGATGCTGATCTCGGTGATCCTGATGGCATTGTATGCCCTGGTTCAACACGGGCGGGGATCGCGGATGGTCCTGGCCGTGGTCCGGCCGGAGAACTATTTCATGCGGGCCAGCGGCGCCTATATCTGCCCGAATCATTTCGCGAACATGCTCAACCTGTTCCTGCCGGTCTGTCTTGTCATCGCCTTCAGCCGATCGTTCGGGGTGGTGCTCAGGCTGCTGGCCGGGTATGCGGCGCTGGTCTCGATTCCCGCGGTCTACCTCACCCAATCCCGCAGCGGATGGATCGGATTCTTTGCCGGGGTTGGTACGGTCCTGCTGGTGCTTGCCCTGACCCGGAGCGTGAAAAAATTCGTGATCACCGCGGTGGTGCTGCCGGTTGCGGTCGCGGCCATCGCGGTGACGATGTATGCCGTATCGCCCATGATCCAGGAACGGGTGGCCGAAGCGGCCCACGGCAACATCCGCATTCAGTTATGGCAGGACACCTGGTCGATCATCACCGCCCAACCATGGTTCGGGTACGGCCTCGGTAGCTACCGGTGGGTATACCCGCATGTTCAACAACACATGATTATGTATGTGGATCCCGAGTATGCCCACAACGACTATCTCCACTTCTGGGCGGAAACCGGTCTGGTCGGGATCGCTCTGCTCGCCTGGGGATTCGGCGCCATTGTGTGGCGTACCCTCCGCGCCGCGGTGACCGGAGAACGCCGTCAGGATGTATTGCTCACCGCGGGTCTGGCCGGCTCACTGGCCGCGGTGTTCTCTCACAACCTCTTCGACTTCAACTTCAACATGTTCGGCAATGTCCATATTCTGATTTTCCTGACCGGCATCCTGACCTCCGCAACCTTCGGGTGCAGGGCTGACCGTGGGATTCCCTTCACATCCCCGTGGCTTCGCCGCATCGTGGTGGGTGCGGGTTGTCTGTATCTCGCGTTTGCTGTCGTCGTGACCACCCGTGCCTATCTGGCGGAGCGGATCTGGAAGGCCGGGGATGCCGCAAAGGAGTCCCTCGAATATGACCGGGCGGAGAGCCTGTACCGTCGTGCGGCGTCCATCGAGCCCGGCGACTGGAATCCCCACCTTCACCTTGCCCATATGCGGCGGGGGCAGAGCTTCTGGAACCGCTCCCCGGAACGGAAACAAGAGCAGATTGACGAAGCCCGGGTTCTGTATGCAAGGAGCATCGAGCTGAACCCGTGGGATACGGAGGCGGACTACGGGCTCAGCGCACTTTTCAACATGACCGGCGAGCCGGAGAAGGCCCTGGAAATCCGCCGTGAACTGGTGGAACGCGTGCCCATGGACCTGTTCTATCGCAAGGAGCTGGGGCTCCAGCTTCGCTCCATGGGCCGCTATGAAGAGGCGTTGAAGGTGTTTGAGGAGGCGAAAAAGCTGAAGACCGATGAACAGATCGAATTGAACATCCGGATGTTACAAAGAAAGCTCGAGTCGGCGGCCGGCGGTCGTGGTTGATCTTTACCGTTTCCACCCGGTCGCGAACGGTGTAGGATTGGAAAGGAAGGAAATGATTATGAAACATTCATGGACCCAACGAGCATTTACCCTGATTGAGCTGTTGGTGGTCATCGCGATCATCGCCATCCTCGCCGGCTTTCTGCTTCCCGCGGTGAACAAGAGCAAGGACCGGGCCCGCCAGGTCCAGTGCCAGAGCAATATCCGGCAGGTGGGTGCGGGCTTGATTGCCTATGCCACGGATAACCGCCTGCGCTTACCGCCGCCCGACGGAGCCTCCCATTCCCAACCCTACGATTACCGCACCAACGTGTGGACCTATGTCAAGGATGCCGAGGCGTATGAGTGCCCCAGTGACCGCGGCGCCGACGATGTCCCCGGGAACGTGGCCAATGTCTTTGATGCATACGGTTCGAGCTACATGTATCCCTTTCAGAATTATGCAAATGCCGGCATCGAGACATTGGTATCCAACAACGTCGGACGGAAAATGACCCGGATCGATTCATCCTCCCAGAAGGTGATCCTGTTCGAACCGCCGCTTGCCAACTCCACCGGCGCAAACCTGTCCAACAAACCCAGGGATCAATGGCACAGCCCCCGGGTTGCCAGTGTGGTCGCCTTCCTCGACGGTCATTCCGATTTTGTGACCAACAATGTCGTCGATTCGATCGATCTCGAGGAAAACGGCTTCTATTGATCAAGACCGTCGTCCGGCACATACGGGGTAACCGTCAGCTCGCGGCCGTCATCCGCATAGGCCTGCGGATTCAACGTGTCGAGCTTCTCCAGGGGAATCGTTAACGTTGTATCGGCCTTTGATTCCTGTATCAGTCGAACCGACGCCGGACCGGCAAGGATCTCGGCTTGCGCCTCCGGGACCTTCTCGGCATAGAGCCCGGGTTGCCCGGGCCCCAGCGGAACCGGCAGGTCGAACAGGTGCCGGCCGTTCAGCCGGACCCGGGTGGTACGATCCGAGCGGGAGCTGAGGTCCAGCCGGAAATTCTCGCGCCGCCCCATGCTGAACCCGCGGACCGCAAGTTCCTTTCGGTCGCCGTCCCGTACCTGTCCCCCGACCCATGCATCGCGCCGGGCGTCGTAATACACGTAGGCATAACCATCCTCGGTATGGTCAAAGACCATGCCAAGCCGGGCATCGGGACCGTGAACGTGCTCGAAGGTTGCGGAAAGGGAAATCACGAGCCGCTCCATCCGGTCCGGTCGCTCGAGCGAAGCAATCGCGACGACGGGTGTTGAGGTTTCCGCCTGCCCGGCTGTTATGCGAAACGTTTTGTCCGCCGTCGAGACCCCGGGCTCTTTGCTCCCGGACATGGCAAGCGGAGCCCGGACCAGCCAGCCGATGGACAGATCATCGCCGTCCGCATCGGTTGCGGAGGGCCGGAGCCGTATCATCCCATCCCTACCTGGTTCCGCGGCGATGTTCAAGGCCGGAGCCTCGTTGCGGTATTCGATCTGCAGGTCGACCGGGGGACTGCGAACCGGCATCTTGTCGTCAAAAACCGCGACTGCCTGAATCGAAACCGGTCCCGGTCCGAGGCTGCCCGCGGGCAGGATAAGCCGGTTGGATTCTCCCTCGCTGGCCCGGGCGATCACCGTCTCGAGGGAGATGATCGCCACCTCCACCGGCTTCTCATCCGCTTCCACCTTCACCACAACCGGTATCGGTTCGCCGGTTCGGAACGCGGACTCGGTCTCCGGTTCCAGGATGCGAACCCGTCGGCCCCGGTTGCGAACTTCAAAGCCGACCTCATCAAACGCCTGGTGCCGCACCTGACGGTTGGCGTAGGCAACGGCGCGGAGCGTGTGGTATCCGTCATGAAGCTGCCTTGAGTCGAACGAAAAGTCAGCCTTGTTTCCCGGGTGGTTCAGGGAGCGGCCATCGAGGAGATACAGTAGCGAAGCGGCGTTTTGCGCCATACCCGCCCATACCGAGGCAAGGTACGTGGCCTGCCCCTCGATCGGGGCCTCTTCATCATCGGCCATGGATACCAGGGTGATGCCGGGCGGTTCGGCCCAGGGCCGGCAGAGGGGATCGCCGACGATCATGAGCTGCAGCGGGCAACGGACAGCTTGAAAATAGGCTTCGAGGACGGTACAGCCCCGGGCGTAGTGATCAAAAAGCCGGGCATGGGGAAACTTGGTCCAGATGGCATACGGTTCATCGATGGTCCCGGCCGAGGCAATCGTTCCCGCCCGCAGCCAGCTCGTGAGCTTGGATTGACTCGGTTCTTTGAACAGGGCGGCAAAGCTGGTGAGATGGTCGCCGATGGCGCCGGGCGTGAAGGTGCCGTAGGATCCGGGTTGGACCGCCGCGGCGCCCATGAAGATGCCCATGATGCCGCCGGCCCGGCTCGGGGGGGTGTTGTCGAGAATCGCCGCCACTGACTGCTCGGCCAGGGAATCGACAACCCGTTTGTATTGCCAGTTGCGGGCCTTGGCCCGCACGCCGTCCCCCTCGATGAAATAGATCGTGCCGCGCGGGGAGGATGCATCCGCCGCCGCACCGAGCTGCAGGACTCGCACGCATTCGTCGAGGGTCAGGCCCCGGGCTCCGGTATAGCCGAGCATCATGCTCGGGAGAGGCATGTTGTCCTCCAGCAGGAGAGTAAATTGTTCAAGCGAGGCGCTCGCCGCCGCCGGTCCGTCCGCCTTGTCGGGTCCCCGGAACAGGGGGGAGGCCCAGGTTCCCTTGCGGATGGATTCCGCTTCCGGAACCTCGCCCCTGGTGAAGGTGATGCCCAGGAGCGACATCGCAGGGTCGGAGGAAACCGCCACCGGAAAATCCACGGAGTAGGCCCAGGCCAGGATATGTGAACTCAGGCGCCTCTTGCCCAGCTCATCGCGAACCGGGTTGTAAATGAGCTCCCGGAACTCATCCGGGCTGATCCGATGTTCGCTGTTGCGATACAGGTCCGGAAGGTCCAGCTCGATGATGTTGATGGCAGGGATCCCTCGCAGGTCTGCATAGATATGGGCCAGCTCCCGGGAATCCGCGGAGTTGCGGTTGACGATGACCGCCACCTCGTGCGGCCCGAGGGCGTACACGGCTGCGGTTAACGCGAGGGAGACGGCAGCGATGGTCAGACAGCGATACATGGCGTCATGGTACCATATTCCCGCCCTTCCTTGGCAGGCTAAAAGGCGCCGTGACCGGTGGTAACGGTGCGGATCGTCCGCACGAAGATGACCACATCCAGCCAGATGGACCAGTTGCGGACATAATACGTATCCCACCGGTCCATGCCCGCCGTGCCGGTGTTGCTTCGTCCCGAGACCTGCCAGAGGCCGGTGATTCCGGGGCGAACCCGTTCCCGCAGGGTTCGGGTTCGCGACGGCAGCTCCTCGTGATGATACGCGGGCAGGGGCCGCGGCCCGACCAGCGACATCTCGCCGATCAGAACGTTGATGCACTGGGGAAGTTCATCCAGCGAGGTCTTGCGCAAAAGGCGGCCGATGCGGGTGACCCGGGGGTCGTTGCGAAGCTTGAAATTTGTCTCCCACTCATCCCGCAGCGCTTCGTCGGTCTTCAGTTTATCCATCAGAATTTTTTCCGCGTGCTTGTGCATGGTGCGGAATTTCCACGCCTTGAAGGACTGTCCCTTCATGCCGATGCGCTCCTGGAGGAAAACCGGACTTCCCCGGTCTTCAAGCCAGATAAGGATCGCGATCAGGATGCAGAGGGGGATCCATACCGGTGCGGTGACGAGGCAGGTGAGAATGTCGAACGTCCGCTTGAGAAACCGTGCGGTGGGGTCGAGCAGATTGCTGGGGATCTCGAGGCCGAGCAGCCCCATCAGGTCGCGAGGCTTGACCCACAGAGACGGTGCATCCGCCAGGTCGGGCACGATCAGGACGCGACGGTAGTGGGACAGGGGACCCTCCAGCATGGTGGTTAAGCGATCGCCGCCCAGCCCGTGTCCGGCGAGTACCGCCACCGAGGCCTTCGGCATGACATCATTGTCGCCGCCGAGGACCGGAATGCCCGCCCAGGACGTATGTTTTCTCGCCAGTTCGGAACTGAAGAACCCGGCCGGCGTGTAGCCGAGGCCGCCTTCTTCCCGGAGAACGCGCACGATCGTGTCCGCCATATTGCGGTCGGTGTAAAGAACAACCGGGATGCCCCAGCCGTTTCGCTGGATCAGGAATCGTTTGATCTGGATGCGCACGACCGGCATGAGGAGGACGCTGATGAGAAAACCCGTGGTCAGAGTGAAACGGCTGGTGCTCTCGGCCCCCTTGCCCCAGAACACCATGATCGTGGATGCGGCAAATACGCCCATGATCAGCAGGGTCGACCTTCGGAGCTCTTCAACCGGTCCCAGTCCCCAGCCGGGAAGAAGCTTGGCAAAAAAAGCTCCCGCCACCCAGGCCAGGACCAGCACCACCATCCACGATGCAAGCATCGGCGATCCCTTCCACGCCCACCGGATGAATCCGCCGAGGACCAGGGATCCGCTGATGACCATCGCCTCACCGATGCCCATGACCACAGCATTCATGGCCAGGCGACCGGCATAACTCGGCATCCGCAGTTCGGCGCTGTCGACATCGACGCGCGGTTCCCGTCGCGGTTCGTCCGCGGTCTGTTCCATGGCTTGCATCGTCATGAGTATGAAGATTTCGCGATGATATCACAATCCGTCATTGCCGGTCTGCATCATGAGGAAGGGGTGAGTTCCGGGTAGAGGCCGGCCACCAGCGACGCAAGGGCTTCAACCCATGACGAGTCGGGGTCCCGGTACCCGTTGACCGAAATATAGTGCCAGCGGTCGATGCGGCTTTTGAATACCCGGTCCAGCGCCATCCATCCCATGCGTGTCAGATGCGAAGGAGTCTCGTGGTCGGGACTGACAAACCAGTAGGCCATGAATCCGGGCGTGGTTCGCATCGTACCGTCCGGCGCGGTGTGACGGAAGATCACGTCGAGGACCGTGATGTCGAGAGGGTCGCGGCCGGGGATGTCGACCGTCAGGGTTCGGCTGTCGCTGATCTCGTTACCCTGGGCGACCAGGCAAAGCTGGGGGCGGTGAATGCTGGCCCGGTCCTGGCCGGCCTGAACGATGCTGACCATGAAATCATGTCCTTCGGGATCCTGGAACCGGCTCTTGATGATCCGGGTGTCCGCGGGCAGGAACGTGGTCTCATCCAGGCTTGCCTCGAAAAGAGGTTCGCCGCAGGTCGGGCAGGTCCGATCCTCCGGAGTCTCGGATCGTGCGACCACGTCCCGGCACTCAGGATTGTGGCAATAGAGAAGAACCTCACCTTGCCACGTACCGGCCTTGTCGGGGAAAGCCATGCGGATACCGGCCCTGTCGGTCATGACCACGCGGGTGGAGGTTGCCACCGCCAGGGTTGCCGCGAGGACAACGGCGAGCAGCACGGTCAGGGCTGTTGATGTTGAGCGATCCATTGACGCGCATGTTGTTTGATGGTTGCCGGGTCCAGGCGTTGGCTGAACCAGACGGCGGCCATGGTGATACCATACACCAGAAGTTGAAAAGGGATACCCCTCGGTGCGGATTCAGGCCGGCCGGTGATCGAAACCCACAGGCCCATCATGAAGACCCAGATAACGGAGAGCATGAATAGAACGGCCGTCGACTCGGCGAGTAAAAACACCGTTCGTCCGCGCGACAGGTCCCGCATACCGGAAATCCAGAGGACGAAGGCGGCCAGTGTCAGGTAAGGATAGATCGAGAGCAGGTCCCCGCTGGCCTGGAGCTGGGCCCGCCCGGCCGCCGGGAAGGTGAAGTAGGATCCGGCGCCGGTCGTCTCGATCCCGAAGCCGGCCATCAGCAGCCGCCCCGCCCCCGCGATTATCTCCTGCACCGGGAAAAACAGGCTGTCGAGGAAGTTCAGCGGCACGATGAACAGGGCGATCAGGGTTGGCAGAATCAGCAGCCGGGCCACTTTGCGGCCGTACAGCATCCAGCAGATCGCCGGCGGTATCAGGACCAGCGCGATCAGCGATAGCCGGGTCTGCTGGGATTTGATGCCCGCCCAGTGGAAAAACTCAAGCAGGAGAATCAGGCCGGCCGCGGACAGAACCGGTCCGCCCGCCGCGTCCCGCAGCGCCCGGCGCCGGCGCCATACCACGGACAGGGCGGCGACCGGAAAGATCCACCCCGCATGATAGACGATGCCGCCGAAATGCGTCATGTAGTCCCACATGAACCCGAGCCAGCGAAACGCCGACCGTGAATACGTCGCCGGGTCGTGCCCGTTTCCATACAGGTGATATTGCAGAAATAGCAATCCGATCACCATCGCGAACATGACGGCGCGGTATACATCGGCCCCTCGCAGCGGACTCAGGCCGAAACGGGCGTGCGGGACACGGGAAGATGACGGTACGGATGCGTTCATCGCGAGTGCAATTGCCGACTATACAAACGCCGAAAAAGCGTGTCAAACTTGCCCCATGTCGCAGCCGTTTCAGCCCTATACGCCTCCCCCGGAAGCCGGCGGGGCGGGGCGGGTCGTCGTTCGCCGGGGAGTGGACGGATACGAGCATGCCGGGGACGTCCGGAACCTGGTTCTCCAGGTCCTCAACGGCCTTCGCCTGCCCCCGGACTTGATTCGCCCGGGTGACCACGTGGTTCTCAAGCCCAATTGGATCAAGGAGTGGGATGAACGGTACCCGGAGCCCGGACACTGGGAACATGTGGTGACGCATCCCCTGGTGATTGAAACCGTGGCCGGTTGGGTCGCGGACCAGCTCGGTGGGGATGGATCCATCACCGTGTGCGATGCCCCCCAGACCGATTCCTCGTTCGATAGGATCCGTTCGTTCTGCGGGCTGGATGACATGGTGGCCCGCCTGTCGTCCGCATATCCCGGCGTCCGCTTCCGGTTGCTGGATCTGCGGCCCGAGGAATGGCACGCGGTGGACGGCGTTACGGTATCCCGGCGGACGCTGCCCGGCGACCCGGATGGCTTTGTCGATGTCGGTTTGCACGACGACAGCGAATTCGTGGACTTCGGGGGTCTCGGTCAGCTCTACGGCGCCTCGTATGACATGGATGAAACCAACCGCCGTCACGCCGGCCGTCACCATGAGTATCGCCTCTGCCGCACGCCGATGGCCGCCGATGTCCTCATCAACCTGCCGAAGCTGAAAACACACAAAAAGGTCGGGCTCACCTGTGCGCTCAAAAACCTGGTCGGCATCAACGGCGACAAGAACTGGCTTCCTCACCACACCGAGGGCACGCCGTCGCAGGGCGGCGATCAGTTCCCCGCCGATGATCTCCGTTCGCGCACCGAGAACCGGTGGATGGGCAAGGCCAAGCGGTTGGTGAATCGTATCCCCTTTGCCGCGTGGCTCCTGGTTCCGGCCAAGAAGGTGGCCCGGCTGGTGTTCGGCTCGACCCACGATGTGATCCGGTCAGGCAACTGGTACGGGAACGATACCTGCTGGCGCATGGTGCATGATCTCAACAAATGCCTCTTCGGCTTTGACGGCAATGCGGTGCCGCGGAAAGAACCATTGCGGTACCTGGCGATTGTCGATGGGATCGTGGGCGGCGAGGGTAACGGTCCGATGGCGCCGGATCCCCGGCCTTGCGGGGTCATCCTGGCCGGAACGCACCCGGTTGCCGTGGACGCCGTCGCCGCCACCCTGATGGGGTTTGATGTCGCCCGCCTGCCGGTTATCGCCCGGGCCTTTCGCGAGGACCGGTCCGCTCTCGCGCCGTTTCCCCTTTCCTCGGTGACGGTCGATACCGGCGAGGCAGGCGGACCGGTAACGCTTGATGCCATGCGCGACATCTTCGATTTCAAGCCGCACTTCGGCTGGGCCGGTCACATCGAGCGGGCGGGGCGGCGGCATGAGTCTTGAGGACCGGCTGTATGGATTGATTCGCCTGTATGAACGGATGCCGGACCCGTTACGCAACCTCGCCGGCTCGCTCTACCGGGTATTGCCCTCCTCTGTACGGTACGGTCCATCCTATGCGGCGTTTTCCCGTCATGCGGCGGAACTCGAAACCGCCTCCCCGGATGAACTCTGGGCCTATCACCGGAATCGGCTCCGTGACGTGCTGACGCATGCATCGCAAACATGTCCTCTGTATCGCACGCGTTTTGATGACGCAGGGTTCGACCCTTCCTTGTTGAATGAACCCGCCGACCTTGAACGTTGCCCGGTCCTTGAAAAGTCCGACCTGCAGCAGCATCTGCCGGAGCTCCTGTCCGATGCGCATCCGGAGTCGAAGCGGCTCTACATCACCACCGGCGGTTCCACGGGTGTACCGGTTGGATTCTATCTCCACAAGGGCATCAGCCGTCCCAAGGAACAGGCGTTTCTGGAGGCGATGTGGGCCCGGGCCGGGTATCGGCCGGGCGACCGGATGGCGGTCATCCGCGGCATGGTGACCTCCGGCCGGACCGACGGGCGGATTCACTACATGGACCCCACCCGGAACTGGCTGATCCTTTCGTCGTATCATCTGACCGAAGACCGGCTGGATGCATATCTCGACCTGCTTGCCCGTTACCGGCCACGCTTCCTCCATGCCTATCCGTCGGCGGCACTGATGCTGGCCGGCTATCTCGAGCGAACGGGACGAACCTGCCCGGTCTCGTTAACTGCGATTCTATGCGGATCCGAACAGATGCCGCTTCAGCAGAAACGCATGGTCGAAGAGACCTTCGGCTGTCGGGTCTACCGATGGTACGGTCATGCCGAGCGTGCGGTTCTCGCCGGGGAGGGCCGGACATCGAGCCGCCTGTATTTCTTCCCCACGTATGGATACACGGAGTTCGGCCCGCCGGACGAAGAGGGATACCGCGAGGTGATCGCCACCTCCTATGACAACCTCGTCATGCCGTTGATTCGCTACCGCACCGGCGACCTCGTCAAACTCGCGAGCGGGGGCGACTTCGAGTATCCGTGGCCCGCGGCCGATGCGGTGATGGGCCGGAAACAGGAATTTCTGGTCAGCGCATCCGGGCGCAGGATTTCCCTGACCGCGTTCAATATGCATGACGATATCTTCGACGGTCTGTATGCTGTACAATTTGTTCAACACCGGAAAGGCGAGGCGGTCTTCCGGTATCAGCCCGCCCGTGAGCTCGGCGATGAACGGGTCCGGATGATCGAGCGGCGAATCCGGGAAAAGCTCGGAGATGATTTCGATATACGGATGGAATGTGTCCGCGATGTGGAGAAAACCGCCCGGGGCAAACACCGGTGGCTGGTATCCACGATAGACGAGTCGGCGACCGGCGGCGCCGGAGGAGACAGGACGGTATGAAACAGATTGCACAATATCAGGACGGCCGCATGGAGCTGCAGGAGGTGCCGGTTCCGCAACCGCCGCCCGGCGGCGTGCTGGTTCGAACCGCTCATTCCGTCATCAGCATCGGTACGGAAAAGATGAAGGTCGAGCAGGCGAGAATGAACCTTCTTCAGAAGGCCCGTGCCCGCCCCGACCAGGTCCGCAAGGTCATCGACACCGCGAAAACCCTCGGGTGGCGGAATGCGATGGAGAAGGTCATGAACAAACTCTCCGAGCCCGCGCCTCTCGGCTACAGCACAGCCGGAATCGTCGAAGCGGTCGGCGACGGGAATACCCGGTTCAAGGTCGGCGATCGCGTGGCCTGCGGCGGCGCCGAGTGCGCGCATCATGCCGAATACGTGGCCGTTCCGGACCGGTTGACGGCACCGGTACCGGGCGGTGTTCCCCTGTGGAAGGCCGCCTACACCACGGTTGCTTCCATCGCCATGCACGCGGTGCGCCAGGGCGGGATCACGCTGGGGGACCGGGTGGTGGTGATCGGTCAGGGATTGATCGGATTGCTTGCCACCAACCTGTGCGCGGCGGCCGGGGCCCGGGTGGTTGCGGTGGATTTGCTGGAAGAGCGCGGGGATCTTGTACAAGCCCTCGGGGCTGAGTTGTTCGTGACACCGGGCCGACAGGATCTGGTCGAGACGGTGCATGCATGGACCGGCGGATTCGGGGCCGACGTGGTTCTCGTCTGCACCGCCGCCTCTACGAATGCGCCGATTGAACAGGCGGCAAAGGTTGCCCGCGACCGCGGGCGGGTGGTGATCGTCGGCATCACCAATACCGATCTTCCGTACCGGCAGTTCTATGACAAGGAACTCGACGTGAAGTTTTCCCGCTCGTACGGCCCCGGTCGCTATGAGCCGTCATACGAATGGGGCGGCAACGACTATCCCATCGGCTATGTACGCTGGACCGAGGAACGGAATTTCGACGCCTGCCTCCGGTTGATGGCGTCGGGGGATCTGAAGCTGGACGCCCTGACCACCCGCCGCATTCCCCTGGATGACGCGCTTGGGGTGTATAAGGAGCTGGCCGATGGACCGGCAAAGGATGTCGGGATCGTGATCGACTATCCCGGAGATCAAGGTGACGGAGAGGCGTTATCGGCGCCATCGTCAATCACATCCGCCGGCCCGAATCAGGCGTCACGGGTCAAGGCCCCGATTACGCAGCTCGACGTGATTGGCGCCGGTAATTTTGCCCGTACCATGCTGCTGCCTCACCTCAAGGGTAATATCGGGTTCGGGTCCGTGGTGAACCAGCGGGCGTTAAGCGCCGAGCATGTGAAAACCAAGTTCGGGTTCGGCCGGTCGGCAACCGACCCGGCGACGATCTTTGACGGCGGATCATCGGGCGCGACTCTGATCGCCACCCGTCACAATCTTCATGCCCCGCTGGTCAAGGCGTCCCTGGAACATGACCGGCACGTATTTGTCGAGAAGCCCCTGTGCCTGACGCTTGATGAACTCAGGGATCTCGATCAAACCGTAGCCGCCCATCCTTCCGCGTCGGTCATGGTCGGGTTCAATCGCCGCTTCGCTTCGGCTTCACAACGGTTGCGGGAGATTGCATCCCATGCTGCCGGACCCAAAACCCTTGCCTATACCGTGGTGCCGGGCCGGCTGGATCCCAAAAGCTGGTATGCCGATCCTCACGAAGGCGGCGGACGGATCCTTGGCGAGGCGTGTCACTTCCTCGATTACGTCCTGTTCATTCTGCAGGCGAATCCTGTCCGGGTGTCGGCCAAAACCCTCTGGCCGGTCGAGTCGACCCGCGGACTTCCCGACAGCATCTCCGCCCAGGTGGATTTCGATGACGGTTCAACCGCGATGCTGATCTATCACGCCGAGGCGGGAACAAAGTATCCCAAGGAAACCGTCCGGCTTTTCTGTCCCGGCATCACCGCGGAGCTGATGAACTACAAGCAGCTTGTGGAATACGGGCGCACGAATGTGAAACGGTCTGCCTGTTCCAGCAAGGGTCACCCTGAACAGGTCGCGGCGTGGCTGGCATTTCTCGCCGGCAAGTCGGATCATCCGCTGCCCTACGCCGAAGCACGAAGATCGATGCTGTTGACCTTCGATGTTCTCGCCTCTATTCGTAAAGGCCGCCCGGTGGACGCTGCCGGTTGACGGGAAACATGATGGGTTCGTTTTCCTGGTATCTCAGCCGACTTGGCGCAATGACCCCGGCCGAAATGGCCGGTCACGTTCGAAAGAAGCTGTACCGCGTGGCCGATGCCCGGGGGTTTCGCGGGGATGCACGGTGTGGCGAACCACAGCCGGATGCGTGGCCGAAGCTTCCCGACCGGTCGGGATTTTCGTCCGCCGCGGTTGATGCGATTCGTGGTGAGGCGGAACAGGTGAAGGCCGGAAACTGGACGCTGTTTCGTGAGGTTGAATGTTCGGTCGATCAACCACCCCGCTGGCAGATGGATTACCTCGCCGGGGTGGACCTTGAAACCACCGCGCCGTTTCCATCGCTGAACCATCGCGATCTCGGCCGACAACAACCACGTGTTCCCCGTCGATGCACGTGCGCGACAGAGCTCGACGCGCGAATCCACCAGCCAATCCGATGCTTCGACGTATTCCTTGCGACTGGTCAGACAGGCTGCCAGATTGTATGCGACCGTACCCG
>JAUIHQ010000395.1 GCA_030432155.1 bacterium
AGAACTTTGGCGCGGTGCGGGACGGCATCCTGACCAACAACCGACGCATCGTGACGAAGAACATGTGGTTCAACGGCACGGAACAGACCGACAAGGCCCAGCGGGCTTTGCGCCATGAGCAGGTGACCGTGGTCGCCCACAACACCGGATACATCCACTGCGTGTACCCCGAGGCGACGATCGACCGGGGGGAATACGACCGATTCAAGGGGCTGCTGGAGTCCTTCAACACCACGGGTGTCAACATGGAGATCCTGGCCAACTTTCTCCGCCAGCACAGTGATCTTCAGAAATGTTTCCAGTTCTGCCAGGACTGCCACGGGAAACCGCGATGGATCGAAGCGGAAAAAGTATATGCGTATGAACATACAGGCCCGTTCAAGGCCAGCGACAACACCCGCACGAAGCTGCTGGCTGAAATTGACGACTACCTCTTTTATGCCAACCGGATCGAGGGCCGGATCTGCCTGAACCAGCTCGACGAGGAACTGCACAAGAATCAGCTCGACCTCACCAAGGATGAGGATGTCGAGAGGCTTCGGTCCCTTCTTTCCTGCGAATGCACAATCTCGGGGGAAGTGGTGAAGCGGCTGAAGGAATTTGCACGCCTCGTCCCCCGGTTTCCGGATGATGCGGGCGGAAAGACGATCATCGATGCCGAACCCATACGGCTTGATACCGAAATGTCACGCGACGATGTGGTGAGTTGGTTGAACGACCATCGCGATTCCATCCGCGCGGTGGACCTCTCGTTCTATGCCGCACGCGATCTTGCGGCCACCGATTGGCGGCCCTTCCTGATGGCCGCGCTGGAGCGCAACCCGGTGTCCGCGGAGGCGGGAAGCGCCATGGAGGATGACGCACTGCTGGACCGTATCCGGCAATGGCCGGACACGTCCATCTATGACCGCACCCGGGCGGCTCAGCCGGACGAGGTTTGGAATTATGCCCGGGGAGACGGCTTTGAAAAGGCGGTATGCCTGATGAATATTCTCCGGAAGCGCGATCCTTCGCGCCGGATGACGCTGACTGTGAAGCCGGATGAGGTTGAACTGGTTTTTGATGAAAAGGCGGTCACGTTCGCCAGCGCAAAAGGGCTGACCGGCCGAATTGTATTGAACCCGTCATAGCCGTCAACGGCCCGGCCGGTGATCAGAACACCGCCCCCTTGCTTCATGCGCGGTCGTCGCCTCGGCGCCGCCCGGAAAGACCCGTCAGCCCACGTCGACAATGCTCGGCGTGTAGGACGCCGGCGGCACAAACCCAAGCAGGGTGATGCAGGTGGCGGCCAGGCTGCTGATACCGAGATTTTCATGACCAGACAACCGGGCTCCGGCTGTTCCCGAGGGATCGTAAATGAAGCAGGGAACCGGATTCAGCGAGTGACTGGTCTTGGCCTTCGGCTTGCCGCTGTTCGTATCGATCACGATGTTGCCCTTCTTGTCCCGCGTATACATGTCATCGGCATTGCCGTGATCCGCGGTCAGGACAAGGATGCCGCCCGCCTTTTCAATGGCCTTCATCAGGCGTCCGATTGAGAGATCCGTGGCCTCGACGGAAATCTCAACCGCCAGCGGGTCGCCGGTATGGCCGACCATATCGCCGTTCGGATAATTGATGCGGATGAACCGGTGCTTGTTCTCGCGAATCGAATCCAGCACCACGTCGGTGATCTCCGCCGCCTTCATCCAGGGGCGCTCGTCAAAGGAGACGCGGTCCGAGGGAATTTCGACATAGTCCTCCATCGCCGCATCGAATTTACCCGACCGGTTGCCGTTGAAGAAATAGGTCACATGCCCGTATTTCTGGGTCTCGCTGACCGCGAGGATGTTGATCCCGTTTTTCACGAGATACGAGCCCATGGTGTGATCGATGGCCGGAGGCGGCACCAGGTACAGCGAAGGAATATGGGTATCGCCGTCATATTCCATCATCCCCGCAAACACGACATCCGGCCGGGGGCCCCGGTCGAACTTGTCGAAATCCTCATCCTCGAAGGCCCGGCAGAGTTCCATGCCCCGGTCCCCGCGGAAATTGAACAGGATCACACTGTCGCCGGCCTGAACCGGTCCGACCGGCTTGCCGTCGCGGGCGATGACAAAGGGCGGCAGGTCCTGGTCAATGACGCCCGGGTTTTCACTCCGGTAGTGTTCAACCGCCTCAATCGCGGACTCGAACATCGGACCCTCGCCTTTGACGTGGATCTGCCAGCCAAGGCTGACCATGTCCCAGTTCGCCTCATACCGGTCCATGGTGATCTTCTGGCGGCCGCCGCCGGACGCCACGGCGTAGTCCACACCGCTGCCGTTCAGCTCATTGAGGACATCCTCAAGCTCCTTCAGATAAATCTCCGCGGACTGGGGCGCAACATCGCGACCGTCCAGCAGCGTATGGATCCGTACCCGCCTCACGCCCTCATCCTTCACCTTTCGAACCATCGCGAGGAGGTGACGGATATGACTGTGCACATTGCCGTCGGAAAGAAGGCCGATGAAGTGCAGGGTACTGCCCTTCTCCACCGCATTGCCGATCAGTTTTTTCCACGTTTCGCCCTCGAACATCGTGCCGTCATTGATGGCGTTCTCGACGAGGGATGCGCCCTGGTCGAACACCCGGCCCGCGCCAATGGCATTGTGACCCACTTCACTGTTGCCCATGTCCTCATCGGTCGGCATGCCCACCGCCCGGCCGTGAGCCTTCAGCGTCGTGAACAGCGCATGCTGCATCAACCAGTCCCAGTGCGGCTTGGTCGCCTTTGCCACCATGTCGCCAGGGGCGGTATTCGTAGACCACACAACCGTATCCGCAGCCGTCACGCGCGAACTTTATGCCGCGGCAAACGACAGCCAGATCAGCTTTGTCGATGCACCGATCTCCGGCGGGCAGGCCGGTGCCGAAAATGCGGTACTG
>JAUIHQ010000396.1 GCA_030432155.1 bacterium
TCTATGTAATCACCGCATCGTCCGGCGGCTGCGAGACTGCGTATTCCGGTGAAATCAGCGCGACCACCGATGTCCAATGTCAATCCGGCGTGGCCCCCACATTGACCGCCCCCGGCGACATCACGGTGAACGCCGGCGACTCTGTTCAGCATGCCATCACGGCGTCGGACAGTGCCAGTTCATGCGGGACGCCGACGATTGTTCAGTATCCGAGCACACTCCCGTCTTACATCACGTACGTCGACTCGCCGTCCGGGCCGAACCGGACTCGGACCTATACCATAGCGCCGGCATTGGGGGACAACGGCGATGTGCAACCCATCCGGGTTGTGACATGGGATGACGATGGCAATACCAACGACTATACGTTCGTCGTGTATGTGGGTAGCCAGGCCGCAAACAACTACGCGGTTACGATTACCGCTCTCTCGGAAACGGCGCCCAACACCGCCGCCGACCTCACGTTCGAGGCGGAGGAAGGGCTTTCCTACGATGTTTATAGTTCTTCCACGCCTCCCGGCGCGAGCCCGAGCTGGACGAAAATCAATTCCGGCATACCGGCCGACAATGTTTCTGTCACCGAGAGCGTGGTGGCCAGCGGTCAGATGCGCTTCTACCAGGTTGTACCGTCCGGGGTCTCGCGCACCGACAACGGCATCTGGGGCATCGTGCGCCCGACGATTGCCGCCGGGGTCACGTTCCTCTCCCCGCCGGTGGTGACGGACCGGCGGTTCGACCTGAACATGGGGGATGCTCTTGCCGACGCTCTGCCGACCGGGGCGCTGATCTATCTTCTTACCCCGGGTGCCGCGGGCAGCTTTGATACCGTTCTTGAGCTTAATGGTTCCGGTCAGTGGGTTCTTCAAGGTACATCGACCGAATATACGACACCGTTGCCGCAGGGGGCCGGGATGCTCATAAACTCGGCCGTCTCCGGTTCACCGACCTTTGAAGGCGCGGTTGGAAACAACGGCAATGGCGCCATCATGATCGAGCCGGGCTACAACATCGTGGGCATTTCCGAGGGCCGCGCACTGCCGGCCGGCACCGCGTTCAACAGCATCTCACCGGTTGGAAGCTGGGACAGCGAGTCCGCAGACCAGGTTGTTATTCTTGAAGACGACGGATCATGGCGGCGTCTCATTTGTCGCCCCGGGGGAACCTGGTATGACACGGCCAATCCGAACGGAACGGAAAATACCAGCATGTACCTGATGCCCGGCAAGGCCTACTACTACATACGGCAGGGCGGCCAGGCTGAACTTGAATTCTGACAGCATGATATCCATCAACGCCATTCGAATCCTTGCCCTGTGCAGCGCCATGGCTCTGGCCGGGCCTGTTTCGTTCGGTGCGATTCTCTACCTTGAGGATTTTGACGACGGCGCCAATGGATGGGGCACACGTGACGGTGAAATGACCGTCGCCCATGATGGCGGCAACGAATGGATGCAGGGATCATTTGGTGCTAGTTTCCTGCCGCAGAATGACGCCTTTCGTATCAGCTCGGGGAGTAACTTCACCGGGGATTATTCCGGAAACGGACTGACCCAGATTCGCTTTGAATTATTCTCAGAGGATGTACTTCCGTCGGACCTGTTCTTCCGCATGATTGCCGGGGCCGATATCTTTGAATACCAGTTTGCCACCATCAACAATCTGAACAATTGGCAGAGCTTCACGTTGAATCTCGTCTGGTCCTTCGGCTGGAGCGGACCGGGCGAAGCCCAGTTTAATAGTGCACTGACCAGTGTGGATGCCATCGAGATACAACTGACGCGAAATGGAACAGGGGTGCAGAATTACTATCTCGACAATGTAGAGACACTCGATACGGAACTTGGCGATCCGGGCGCTCCGGGAGCGGTTCCGGAGCCGGTCTCCGTCGGCCTCTTCGCGATGGGCGTTGTATTTCTCCTCGCGGTTCGACGAATGTATGTCAGGCCGAGGATGCGGCTCAGGTCGGCAATGCCGTGAATGCGCCGGCACGTTTGTCCGCCTTGGTGCTTCATGCGGTCACCTTCTCTCTGTATGGGGCTGCCCGGACGAACGAAACGTTTGACAGCGGCGCCAACGGCTGGGTCGGCACGACAAGCTTCCTTACCGGGAACTGGGCGTTCAGCGGCGGGGAGGCAAAGATCAGCTTCGCCGATATCGGCATGTTCGCGTTTCCCGATTTCGGCCTGCTGAGCAACTCGCCCTCCGCAACCTCCGGCTCGTTTACCGGCAACTATGATGCTGCCGGGGCCAACGTGATCGGGTTCAGCTTCTACGCTGCCGACATACTGCCCGGTGGCGGCAGCAATGTCGTTTTGAGATGGCGCGGCAGCACATCAGTCTTTCAGAAGGCGTTTACCGTGGCACAGACCGGGGTATGGTATAACTTCTCCATGCCGTTATCTGACGCGGCCCGATTCGAATGGGATCTGTTCGTCGGGAGCTATGATGATTTCCCCGCGGCACGGCAGGCGGTTTCCAGTGTGAACATCCGTGTGTTCCGGAACGGAAGTGCGGCGCATTCTTTCGCCATCGGCGAAATATATCTATCGAATGAACCGGAATCCGTGACCTTCGCGATCACAGGTTCAAATGCCTTGGTTGGGGCCGGCGGATTGTTGACCGGAGAAGCCTATGACATTGAGTCTGCCTCTGAAGTCTCCGGAACCTGGTCCTATGCCCAGTCGTTTGTGGCCACCAATTCACAACAGATTATACAGGTGACGAATACTGGTGACCGTTTGTATTGGCGGTTGCTGGGACCGTGATTCGGTGTGTCCATGCCGGCGATGCTCGTTGATTCCGAGGCCCGCCGGTTCACTCGCTGATACTCCACTCCCGGCCCCAAACGGTCCCGGTTCAGGGATGGGTTGCTCCAAACCAAAATCGCCGGGCGTCGTCAT
>JAUIHQ010000056.1 GCA_030432155.1 bacterium
CCTTCGGGCAGCCCGTCTCCCTTCGGTCGGCTCAGGTTTCAGGTTTCAGGTTTCAGGTTTCAGGTTTCAGGTTTCAGGTTTCAGGTTTCAGGTTTCAGGTTTCAAAGAATGATACTCCGAAATGCGGAAAAACCAACGCCTGCATCCCCGCAGCAGAGACGCCTGCGGCTGTCACGCTGCAGGGCAGGCCCGCATCCCCCCTCCACCTCATCATTTGACCCCGCTCGATTTGCATCCTACCATGGCCCACGATGACGAAAGAGCGACGGGCGGCGTTGCCCCCATTGGACAGGAAGGCGGTATCCTCGATCCGCCCCGGGGGGGATTTTTGTGCCCGGTCCATTCCTCTCTCCGCCGCAGCCCACTTTGCCTGGTCTCTTTCCGCCCTCCGCCGGGAGCTGATTCTGTGTGTCACCGACGGCGCCACCACCCAGGATCAGCTCTTCCAGGACCTTCACGCGTTATGCCCCGATGAAACGCTGCGCGGAAACCTTCTGTTCTATCCCGGGTGGGAGTCGATTCCCGGTCACGGCGTTCCGCCCCACGCCGACCTGACCGGAGACAGATTCGATACACTTCGGCGCCTCCTCGATCCCGATCATCTACCCGCCATCATCGTTGCCCCGGTGCAGGCCCTGATGCAGAAAACTCTGACCCCCGACCGATTGCGGGCCCAGGTCAGGACCTTCGCGGCCGGGAGCACCATCGATCCCATGACCCTGCTCGAGGAGCTCGACGCATGGGGGTACGAAATCCTTCCCGAGGTATCCCGCAAGGGGCAGGCTGCAGCCCGCGGCGGTATTCTCGACCTGTGGCCGCCGGTCATGGACTGGCCATGCCGGATCGAACTGTTCGGGGACGAGATTGAATCGATACGTCAATTCGATCCCGTCGAACAGCGTTCGATCGGACCGGTCGAATCCGTCACCCTCTCCCCGGCCATCGAGCTCGGGCTGGATGATGAGTCGATGACCGGCCGGTTCTCCGACTTTCTCCCCGCGGCGGCGGCATGGTTGATGGTGGAGGCCGACAGCATCCACCATCATGCCGAGCTGTATGAACATTCCATCGGCGAGTCCGACGCAGGCGACTATTTCATCGGCTGGCGTGAGTTGCGCCTCGCACCGGGCCGGGCCGGACACACGGTCTTCCGTACCTCGCTGGTCGAGGAGGACGACATCCATACCCTCGGCTACGAAGTCTACGATGAAGTCCCGGCGCCGGCCGGGTTGCTTTCGCCCGATATCATGGATACCTACCGGGCCCAGTTTACCGACACGGTTGCAGAGAAGCTTGCCGACGGCTGGAATGTTCATGTGTATTTCGCCACCGAAGGCGACCGGGCGCGGTTCGACGAGACTCATGGCGGACGCCTGTCCGATGCGATTCGCATCGACCGCCCCCTCTCCACCTCCTTCATGATCCCCGCCCGCCGGGATATCCATATACCGGACAAGGATTTCTTCGGTTTCGAGAAACAGCAACGGCGGCGGTACGACATTCAGAAGCGTACCTCGGACGGGCCCCGCCAGACCGTGGGTGAGCGGATTGCCTCCTGGACCGATATCCAGCCCGGCGACTTCGTTGTGCATGTCGATCACGGCATCGGTATCTACCGCGGCCTGTTCGAAATCGAATTCAACAAGCAGAAGCAGGAAGTCCTCACCATCGAATATGACGAAGGAGCCAAACTGTACCTGCCGGTGTCCCAGACCCACCTTCTCAGCCGGTACATCGGGGTGGGGAAACACAAGCCGCGACTGCACTCGCTCGGCGGCAAGCGGTGGGACAAGGACAAGGTAGCGGCCGAGAAGGCGGTGCAGGATCTCGCCGCGAGCCTGCTGCAGACCCACGCGGTTCGCGACGCCATGCCGGGGCATGCCTATGCGGAAGACACGGTCTGGCAGAAAGAATTCGAGGCATCGTTTCCCTACCGCGAAACCCCCGACCAGGAGCAGTCCATCGAGGACGTGAAGCGGGACATGCAGAACCCACGCCCCATGGACCGGTTGATCTGCGGCGATGTCGGGTATGGAAAAACCGAAGTGGCGATGCGGGCGGCCTTCAAGGCGGTCATGGACGGAAAACAGGTCGGCATGCTGGTGCCGACGACGGTCCTCGCCCAGCAACACTACGACACCTTCCGCGCGCGCATGGCGGCATTTCCCGTCCGCATCGAAATGCTCAGCCGGTTTCAGACCCGGGCCGAACAGAACGATATCATCAAGCGCCTCGGTGAAGGACTCGTGGATATTGTCATCGGCACCCACCGGCTGGTCCAGGACGATGTTCAGTTCAAGGACCTCGGCCTGGTCATCATCGACGAAGAACAACGCTTCGGCGTGAAGCACAAAGAACACCTGAAAAAACTCCGCACCCTTGTCGATGTGCTGACCCTGACCGCGACCCCGATCCCGCGGACGTTGTACATGAGCCTGACCGGGGCGCGGGACCTGTCGGTGATCGAGTCGCCCCCGGTGGAACGGCTCCCCATCGAGACCCTGGTGGTGGAAAGCCGTGATGACATCATCCGCGAGGCCATCCTTCGCGAGCTGAACCGCGAGGGACAGGTGTACTTCCTGCACAACCGGGTCCAGACCATCCACAACATGCGGGACCGGCTGCGGCGCATCGTGCCCGAGGCGCGCATCGAAGTCGCACACGGGCAGATGCCGGAGCAGCAGCTCTCCGCGATCATGCGGTCGTTCGTCCGCGCGGAGTTCGACATCCTGCTCTGCACCACGATCATCGAAAGCGGATTGGATATCCCCAACGTCAACACCATCCTTATCGACCGGGCCGACCGCTTCGGCATGGCCGAGTTGTACCAGCTCCGGGGACGCGTCGGACGGTACAAGCGGCGGGCCTACGCGTATCTCCTGCTCCCGAAGCACGGTATTCTCGATGGCATTGCCCGCCAGCGCATCGGCGCCATCCGCCAGTATTCGCGCCTGGGTTCCGGGTTCAAGCTGGCGATGCGGGATCTGGAAATCCGCGGGGCGGGGAATATTCTCGGCTCCGAACAAAGCGGGCACATCGCAGCGGTGGGATTTGATCTGTATTGCCAGCTCTTGAAGCGGTCGGTGGCGATGATGAAAGGCGAGGAGGTTCCGCCGTTGATCGATGTGGACCTCAACCTCGACTTCATCGATCTCTCCACCGGCAGCGCCGGGGCCGAGAACGCCGCGGTGATTCCTGTTTCCTACATCGAGGATGAGACCCAGCGGGTCACCATGTACCGGACCATCGCCTCGGCTTCAACCCGCGAAGATGTTGACCGGCTGGCCCGTGACATCCGGGACCGTTTCGGCCGGCTGCCGCCTCCCGTGGAGCGGCTTTTCATCCTGGCCCGGATCCGGATCGCCGCGGCCGGCAACGGGATCTCCCGCATCGTGGTGGACGGCGATCGTGTGATCATGCACCGCAAATCCGACTATGTCATGACCGGCGGGAAATTCCCCCGCCTTCACCAGTCAAATCCCGACCGCCGCCTGCGGGAGCTGCTGAAGCTGGTACGGGGGCAAGGATGAAACCCGCCATGAACTCGCTGCAGAAGGCAACCGGGAGGTTGCCCCTCCAGCCTCATGAACCGGAACGATCACTCAAGCTCAACGTTCCGGAGGGGCAACCTCCCGGTTGCCCTCCGGCTGTTGAAAAACATATCACCGGGCTGAATCACGCACACATACAAGTTGATGGAGCCCCGGCGGCGTCTCGCCGCAGCGCCAGGCGCAAAGGCGGATGCTCTCTCCGGGGATGACGATCATTCTTACTCGTACACGTACTTCTACACGCTGATCGCGTGTACGAGTATGTGCACGAGTACGAGATGAGCGGCTACGACTTTTGAAACCGCCCTGATGGCGAAGATGCACA
This sequence comes from bacterium, assembly GCA_030432155.1. Taxonomy (GTDB): domain Bacteria; phylum Verrucomicrobiota; class Kiritimatiellia; order CAIVKH01; family CAIVKH01; genus JAUIHQ01. Next base: position 3,877 of record JAUIHQ010000056.1, read on the forward strand.
TATGCACGGTGAGGGCACCGTGCCTCCAACGATTGTCACTGATGATGATAGGTACGCTTGAACGATCGTTCCGGAGGGTTTTTCAACAGTCTGGGGGCAACCTCCCGGTTGCCCTCCGTCACTTGACCCAACGCAACATGACCAGGCATCGAATACCGGAAATCGCGATTTCATGCTGATCATTGTTCATGGCTGGTATACGTTCAGCATGAGAAGATACAGGAGAATGAATCAACATGGCGAAGACATCCCCAACCAAACCTGAGGTCGTGTCCCGGGAGGCGGCGGCCCGGCGCATTGTCGAGGTCGCGAAGACCATTCATACCGACATCGTCAAAAAGCACCGCAAACCGACCATGAAGTTTCCGGTGCGGTCACTCTCGAACGTGAAATACGACCCGCGGCGCGGGCACTTTGAAATCCTCAACAAGATCTCAACCCGGACCCTTTCCTACAACACGGTCAAGACCTTCGCCCAGTCGGTCCGCCTGCTGGCCACGACCAAAAACGATCTGCTGGACCGTGACGATATCGCGGGCAAGCGCGAAATCTACTACAACAGCAAGAGCTGGGGGGAATGCCGGTTCGACCAGCAACCGGAAAGCGATACCCTTCTCGACGACATCGAGGCCATGCTCGGGATCAACCGCGAACAGCTAGGGTACATCCCCGAGGAGCGCGGGGGCGATGTATGCGGGCGCCTGACCGTTGTCGACCGGGATCCGGCATCGGGCAAGGATATCCGGATCGACTGCTGGAAACTCGGCACCGGCGCGTGGAGCATCCCCTCGCGGGTCGAACATCTGCGATTCCAGACCAAGGCGAAATTCGTGCTGGTGGTTGAGACCTCCTCCCTGTTCCAGCGCCTGGTTCACCACCGGTTCTATGAAACCGCGAACTGCATCCTGATATCCATGAGCGGCGTGCCGACCCGGGCCTGCCGCCGGTTTATCCGTCGCCTCGCCGACGATCAGAACATCCCGGTGCTCGCCTTCACCGACGGCGACCCCTATGGCTACTGCAACATCTACCGGACCCTCAAGGCGGGCTCCGGTCAGGCGGCCCATATCAACCGGTATTTCTGCGTCCCCCAGGTTCACTACCTTGGCGTCACGCCCCAGGACATCATCGACTACAACCTCGAAGACGCCACTCACCCGCTGGAAGATGTCGATATCAAGCGGGCCAAAGACGCCCTGAAAAACGACCCCTTTATCAAGCATCACAAGGAATGGCAGAAAGCCCTCGAACAAATGCTCAAGATGGGCGTCCGCATCGAACAGCAGGCCTTCGCCAAGCACGGCCTGAACTTTGTCCTGGAGAGCTACCTGCCGGACAAACTGAAGAAAAAAGCCTTCCTCCCGTAGTTGGTAAACCCGAATTTCCAAATCCGAAATTCGAAACCTGATGTCAGGTTGACTTGCGAATGATCGAAGAGAATATCTTGTTCAATTCGATGGATTCACCACTCAACCGGTCTCGCTCTTCGATATCGACACGGCAGGCACGGGAAATCATTCGCAGCCAGTGACCCGTCTCCTTCGACTCGCGACGGCTGATTCCCAGTCGATATACAAAATCTTTCTTTGAAAGTGAGTCATTCGCCTCAAGGTAGTTGGCTCCGACACTCGTCCCAGCCCGAACCAACTGGCTGATCAATGGATCGGTTACAGAATTGCGGGGAAACGAGCAGGCGAAGGCAATAACATCCTCACCAAATACGGCAGTCCGTTCTTCAAGGTCATATTGCTTTGCCATGGTGTCGTAGCGAAAGAATCTCATCCCTTCCCTTGGGATACAGTCCGGAAAAATCAGCGTTTCGTCATTGGTGTTTGGAGTTTCGCGTTTACGCCCCGAAGGGCGTCAGTACTTTTCTTTTGTACAACAGCCTCACCGCCTGGCAGTCCAGACCGTGGCCGGCTTTGTAGCTTTCGATGTGGCCGCAGAACCGGCCTTCTTCGACGAGGGCGATGGCGGCGAGGAGATCGAGGGTGGCGCGGTGCCATGCCGCTTCCAGAGATTTCTTTCCGTGGATGAGCTTGGGCTCGTTGATGTAGCCCCACCGTGAAGCGATCACGATGTTGTCCCGGGTGTATCCGAGGTTGCGTACGTCGGCGAACAGCTTGCCGATGGTCCGGCAATACAGCATCTTGATGAAGGATGTGTTGGTTCGGGCCTCGGCCCCGTATTTGAACAATTCACGATTCAGCGGGAAGCGGATCCGTTGGCGTCCGATTGCGGTGGGAAAATCGATCGCGCAGTCGATGGTCAACCGCGGTTCGGGGTCGGTGCAGGGATGAAAAATCAGGAAGCTGCCGGATGGAGACGCCACGGTGACTTTTTCTTTCACCGTGAAATACCGCATCGGCGTCGATGTTTCACGCAGGCCGGCCGACTCGAGGGCATCCACGACATCGAGGCTGCCGCGGTTGAACAGCGGCGGATCGCCGGATTCCATCCGGATCAGAAGGTTGTCGATGGGCAGCCCGCATTTGAGGGCCACGATATGCTCCACCATGCGGATATAATTCTGCGGAGGTCCGCTGCGGAGAACGATGTTGCTGACCACATCACCGGTGGTCCACACATTGCGGATCGACACGCGGACGGGCAGACAGTCATCAAGATCATCCCGGACAAACCACCAGCCCTCCCGGTCAAACGGCTCGAAGGTCAGGGTCCGGGTGGCTTTCCCCAGGAATGTGCCGGGGCCGGACACCGAGACCGGGCGCTCAATGGTGTGCGTGGTTTCGGGGGTGAAAAACTGCGGCGATTGAAGCAGGTCCAGATCCACACCCTGACGGGTGAACGCATCGTAGGACGGGTGCAAACTGTCGATCGATCCGGCCAATACACGGCCAAACGGCTCCTGGGTCATTCCACAATTCCTTTCCTGTTCACCGCGATGATTCAACCAGAACCCGGACGGGGAGACAAAGGTTTTCGAGTGAATGACGTATTCTCATAAAAACCTCTTCGCCGAAGGGCGGGAATCGGTCTATGATATCATCATCATGGTGGAGATCGAGGCGGTCATCCGAAATGAGTACGGCATTCACTGTCGTCCGTCCGCCGTCATCATCCGGGAGATCAGCGACTACCCCGGCTCCATCACCGTGATCAGTGACGACGGGGAATGCAACCCGCGCTCCATGCTGGGCCTGATGTCACTGGGACTGGCCTGCGGAACTTCCGTCCGTATCCGGGTTGAGGGGCCGGACGAAGAGGACACCGCGGCAAGCGTGAAAACACTTTTCGAGCGCAACTTTGACTTCAGTCGCGGCTGACGTCACAAGGACGTTGCCCGGGCCCGCAGCTCTTCAGCGTTGTCCACCGGCGCAAGGGCCACCCGGAAGCCGTAAAGACTGATACGCATGTCCGGTTTACACCGGCCCCGTACATCGGGACCCACGAACTTTCCATTGTAATTCTGCCATGCGCCGCCCCGGATCACTTTCAGCGTGGAACCGGGCCGGGCGGCATCAAGACAGTATTCCCACACATTGCCGATCATATCGTAGATCCCGAGCTGGTTCGGGGGAAACGATCCGACCGGCGAGGTCAGATCGAATTCATCGAAATGGCGGACCGGATGATAGTTGCCGGTAAGAGCCTTGTTCTCCGGATCGCTCATCGCCGCGGTTTCCCACTCCTTCTCGGTCGGCAGGCGGTACTCCTGAGACGGCAGAATCCGTCCCGCCCTTCGCTCCGTTTCCGTCAACCACCGGCAAAAGGCCATCGCATCCTCCCAGCTTACGCCCACGACCGGATGCTGCCAGGTCTGATTGAATCCGGGATCGCGCCACGACCGCCCGATGTCCACCCAGTAGTTCTTCTCATAGGAGAACATCCCGGCCGAGGCATCGTAGCCTGTGGCATCAATGAACGCCTTGAAGTCACGTGTCCTCGTTTCCCAGATACACAAACGTGCGGACATACCGGGGAGCTGAACAAACGGCATGCCGAGGCTGTTCTCCCACATGCGGTCATGCTCGTCTCCGCCCGAAACAAACCGGGAGCCGGAGGCGTTTTGCGATTCATGGGACAGACATCCCGACGCCAGTGCAGCGGCGGATACAACCGCCGTAAGCACAATCCATCTGTGAAATACATGAATCATGAGTCTCCCAACCATCCATCAACAGTATACCCCAACCTGAAGAACCCGTGAAGTAAAACATTTTACCGACAACCTTTATCAATTCGCAACATGTTGACGGTCAATGGGTCAACTCGATTCGCGATGGAAACACACCCGGCCGGGGGGATGATCAACCGGTGGCTTTCATGCCGAAAGCGATCCCGTTTGCGGTCAGGGCGAGGAGACTGCGGAGCTGTTCATCGCGCTTCCCGGGGGCTCTCGAACGCCAGTCTTTGAGGTATCGCACCTGCATGTAGTGAAGGGGGTCGATATACGGATTGCGGAGGTGAATGGAATCCGCGAGCCGCTGCTGGCCGGCCAGCAGTGTCTCGTGCCCGGTCAGGGCGAGAATGGAGGCTACTGTGCGATCGTATTCCCGCCGGATCGTTTCCAGGATGCTCACCCGCACCGTTTCATCTTCCACCAGCGAGGCATACCGGCCGGCGATATACAGGTCGGTCTTGGCCAGGGATACTTCGGCGTTGTCGATCAGCATCGAGAAAAACGGCCACTCCCGGTACATCCGCTCGAGCTGCTCCCGTCCTTCGCTTCCGGCGGACGCAAAGGCCTCCATCGCGGTTCCGATTCCGTACCAGGACGGAAGCAGGTGGCGGGACTGGGTCCACGCGAAGACCCACGGAATGGCCCGGAGCTCACGAAGATCCCGGGAGGTGGAACGGCGTGACGGCCGGGACCCGATATTGAGCTGGGCAATCAGGTCAATCGGCGTCGCCGACCAGAAGTAATCGCTGAACTGCGGGTTCTCATACACGAGCTGCTGATACGCCCGGCATGATGTATCGGCCAGCTCCTGCATGACCGCTTCCCACGCCGCGGGGATCGACTCCTTCTCCCGCTTTCGGCAAAACGCATCCATGACACCGGATGTGAGCTGCTCGAGATTCCGGCGGGCGATCACCGGGTGGGCATATTTGAGGGAAATCACTTCCCCCTGCTCGGTCATGCGGACCCGGCCTTCATGGGCGGCGTGGGGCTGGGCGAGGAGGCTTCGATGGCTCATGCCCCCGCCCCGGTCAATGGTTCCCCCCTTCCCGTGGAACAATCGCAGCTTCACCCCTTCCCGGTCGGCAAGCTCCGCGAGGTTCCGCTGGGCCTGGTACAGATTCCAGTTGGCGGCAAGGTATCCGCCGTCCTTGTTGGAATCGCTGTACCCCAGCATGACCTCCTGTACCTGCCCCCGATTCTTCAAGTGGGCCGCGTAGCGGGTATCGGCCCAGAGTTCGGCCAGAAGCTCCGGCGCTTTCCGCAGGTCCTCCACCGTTTCAAACAGGGGTATGATATCCACCGACCGGACCCCGGCTTTTTCGGCGCAGCCCAGGGTATCAAGGATCGCCCCCGCAGAATGGGTCATACTCAGAACGAACCGGTGGGCTGCCCGTTCCCCATAGGTTTTCTGCAGGACCCCGATGGTCTTGAACTCGTCGACGATTTCCCCGGGTGCGGAGGAGAGCTTGCCCGCATGGTCGCGGAAATCGAGGTGGGCCAGGGTCAGGCCGAAGATTTCGATCTGGCGGATCAGGTCGGTGATCCGTCCGGTGGCGGCCCTCACTGCTTTCTGTTTGGTGAGTTGCCTGCGAATTTCATTCAGCTCGTCGAGGAGCAAGCCCTCGTCGGTAAAGCCGGGCTTCACTTTGCCGCGGAGCGATGCCAGCCGCCGCCGCAATCGTTCGGCGGGATGGAACGGATCATCGACCGATGCATCGGCCGCCGAATAGGTTCGGGACCGATCGACATGGGAGATCTCCTCGATCAGCCGTTCGAGCTGGTCCCCGATAAGGCGGACCGCCAGTTCATGCTGATGCCGGACCGCTTCAAGGCTGACCTCGGGCGTAACGTTGGGATTGCCGTCCCGATCCCCGCCCACCCAGGTTCCCATCCGAAGAAAACTCCGGGGGAGAGTCAGCCCGGGATAGGCCCGCTGCAGCTCCTGCTCAAACAGCCGCATCGTTTCCGCCGCGGCTTCAAAAATCGTCCGCTCGAAATAAAACAGGGAATTATCCACCTCGTTCAGCGGCGTCATGTTCCCCAGCCGGGTCTCGATGCTTTGCCACAGGGCTTCGAGGGTCATGTCGGGATTGTCAAAATCTCCGGCGATCCGCATCAGGTGCCCCATCGTAGTCCGCCGTTTGCTCTCGGTGGGGTGCGCGGTCAGGACCGGCTCGATTTCCATTTGCGCCAGGCAGTCCCGGATGGTCCGGGCCGACACCCCGGCCTGGTTGAGCGATGTAAACGTATGCCGGAAGGACTGCCGGAGATCGGGTCGGCTGCGTACGGCCCGAACCCGGGCCCGCTCCTCGCATACATTGACCAGTTGAAAGAAAAGACTGAAGGCATGGACGACCGGAAACGCATCCCGGACCTTAAGCCCCCGGATCATCCGCCGTTTGGCTTCAATATCCGAAGGGTTGTGGGCAGCCCGCACCCTCTTGGCCGCCTGGCGCATCTTTTCCACCCGCTGGAACACCCGCTCTCCCTCCAGCTCGCGGATCATGTCGCCGAGCCGGGTGGTCAGCCAGCGGACATCGCGTTTCAAGGCCGGGGATGCCGTCATGACGCCTTCCGGGTACGATATGGATGTGCTGAAATCATATGCGGCAACCATACGCTATTCCCGGTCAACGGACAACTGCGTCTCCGTTCATCGGATCCATCAGGGAATCACCGACCCGGGATTCGGGGCGATTCCCGCTTGAATCGGGCGCGGGGACCGCTACAGTCGTCGGAACTTTTACCGTGTAACCAGGGAGAAAACCATCATGGCAAAGAAGGCAGCGAAGAAAACATTAACCGGCAACATGCTGATCGCCCAGAGCGGCGGTCCGACCATGGTCATCAACCAGAGCCTGATCGGCGCAGTGCTGGAAGCGAAGAAGCAGAAAGCGAAGATCAAAAAGATTTTCGGTTCGCTTCACGGCATCAAGGGCATCCTCGAAGAAGATTTCATCGATCTCGGCCGCGAAACCGTGCAGACCCTCGAAGCGGTGGCCAACACGCCCTCCTCGATGCTCGGCTCTGTCCGGAAGAAGCCGACCCCGGCCGACTGTCACGCCATCTTTGAAGTCCTGCGGAAATACAATGTCCGCTACTTCTTCTACATCGGGGGGAATGACTCCGCCGAGACCACCCACATCATCAACGAGGAAGCACGGAAGGTTGACTACGAGCTCCGCTGCTTCCACATCTGCAAGACCATCGACAACGATCTGCGCGAAAACGATCACACCCCCGGCTTCGGCAGCGGGGCCAAGTTCGTGGCCCAGGCGTTCATGGGCGACAACCTCGACAACCGCGCCCTGCCCGGGGTGAAAATCAACGTGATCATGGGCCGGCATGCCGGCTTCCTCACCGCGGCATCCGCCCTCGCCCGGGTCTATCCCGACGACGGCCCCCACTTGATCTACCTGCCCGAGCGGCCGTTCTCGATGACCGGTTTCGTGGCCGACGTGAAGAAGGTCTACAAGAAGTACGGCCGCTGCATGATCGCGGTATCCGAAGGCATCGCCGACAAGGACGGCACCGCCATCGCGGCCAAGTTCACCAAGGAAGTGGATTCCCACGGCAACGTCCAGCTCAGCGGCTCCGGCGCCCTCGGCGACCTCCTCGCCCGCGAGATCAAGGAGAAGGCCAGGATCTCCCGCGTCCGCGCCGACACCTTCGGCTACCTGCAGCGCTCGTTCGCCGGCGTGGTATCCGAGGTCGACGCGAAGGAGGCCCGCGGCGTCGGCCGCAAGGCCGTCCAGTGCGCCTGCTCCGGCGATATCGACGGCAGCATCGCGATCAAGCGGAAATCCGGGAAGAAATACGCCGTGACCTTCGAACGGGTTCCGCTCAAGAATGTGGCCAAGGAAACCCGCCACATGCCCGACAACTTCATCAACAAGGCCGGAAACGACGTCACCAAGGCCTTCATCAGCTATGCCGCGCCCATCGTCGGGAAACTCCCCGAAATCGGCCGTTTCAAGGGTTACAAGGTCCCGAAAAAGAAGAAATAACGCCAAACGGGCGGCGAGGAAGCACGCGGCGGGGCCGACAAACGCCCCCCGCCCCGGCACGGGCGGAAATCCGTTGATCCCGAGATTGACAGGTTTTCGCCCTTCGCCTATGGTTGCGCGCTCTTTTGTTAACGAGTGAGGGATGTATGGACAGTTATGCAGTCATTGAAACCGGCGGGAAACAGTACCGGGTGACCAAGGGTGATGTGCTGGATGTCGAGCGCCTCGAAGGCGATGTCGGCTCCACCGTGACTCTGTCACAGGTCATGGCCCTGAACGACGGCGCCAGCCTCTCCGTGGGAACCCCCGCGGTGGAAGGCGCCGAGGTTACCGCCGAGATCGTCGACCAGTTCCGCGGCAAGAAGGTCGTGTCGTTCAAGAAGAAACGCCGCAAGGGTTATCATCGCAAGGTCGGGCACCGTCAGGAATTGACCCGGCTGAAAATCGCCGACATCAAGGCGTAACCGGGAGGGTTGGCACCATGGCACATAAAAAGGGACAAGGATCGACCAAGAACGGCCGGGACAGCAATTCACAGCGTCGCGGGGTGAAATGTTACGGCGGCGAGCAGGTCAAGGCCGGCTCGATCATCGTGCGTCAGTGCGGCAACCGTTTTCACCCCGGCGCCAACGTCGGCCAGGGCAGCGACTTCACACTCTTCGCTCTCAAGCCCGGCGTTGTCGAGTTCGACAAGCAGGGCCGCCGCGTGAACGTACGGGATCTTCAGACCGCTTGATTCACGACGAGCAATTGATCGTGGCAGAAACCAAGGCGCCGGTGCAGACCGGCGCCTTCCTCATTGCAGACCCCAAACGGTTCGCCGGAGAATCGCCCGCGTGAAAGGTATCGCATTCAAGGACCGGGTGCAGATCCAGGCCGCCGCGGGCAACGGCGGAGACGGTGCGGTTTCGTTCCGCCGGGAAAAATACGTGCCCCGGGGCGGGCCCGACGGGGGCAACGGGGGCAACGGCGGCAGCATTCTTCTCCGGGCATCGAAAGATGTGGACTCCCTCGTCAACCTCTACTACCAGCCGAACCAGCGGGCCGCACACGGCAAACCCGGCGGCGGCGCCAACCGCACCGGTGAAACCGGCGCGGATCTGATCATCGATGTCCCCTGCGGGACCGTAGCCTATCTGTTTCCCGACGATGTCCTGGAAAGCGGCCGGCCCGGCCGCGAGGTCCCGGACCGGGAGCTGCAGGTTCTGGGTGAAGTGCTGGGTGACGGGGAAACCCTCCTTATCGCCCAGGGCGGCAGAGGGGGACGGGGCAACCTCTCCTTTGCCACCTCCACCAACCGGGCCCCCCGCCAGTTCACCTCCGGTACCGAGGGGGAATCACGCGTGCTGCGGCTGGAGCTGCGGACGGTAGCCGACATCGGGCTGGTCGGCTTTCCCAACGCCGGCAAATCGACCCTGCTGACCGCCCTGAGCCATGCCCATCCCAAGATCGGCGCCTACCCTTTCACCACCCTGAATCCCATCATCGGAACCGTGGAATTTGAGGATTTCACCCGGATCCGTATCGCCGACATTCCCGGACTGATCACCGGGGCCCATGAAGGGGTCGGACTCGGCCACGACTTTCTTCGGCACATCGAACGGTCGGGCCTGCTGATTTACATCATCGATATGGCGGGCATGGATGGCCGGGATCCGGTTGACGACTTCCGCAACCTGCGGGAGGAACTGAAGCTGTACCGCGAGGAGCTGATGCACCGGCCGGGCCTGGTCGTTGCCAACAAGATGGACCTCGAAGCCGCGAAAGAAAATCTCCAGCGGTTCATCCGGGAAACCGGTATCACCCCGGTGACCCTCTCCGCCGAGCAGCGCGAAGGCACAGCCGCCCTGAAGGACGCACTCTACGAGTGGAAAATGGGCCGCCGCTTTTTCAGCGTTGAGGCCTGACCGGCAGCCTCGTACACACGATCGGCGTGTAGAAGTATGTGTACGAGAAGGGTCGAAGTCGCCGATGATAAGGATACGGACTGACGTAAAACGCCATCGTTCACATGAATGTCTTTATTCAGTGAAAACGGCGTCGCCCTGAAGGACGCACTCTACGAGTGGAAAATGGGCCGCCGCTTTTTCAGCGTTGAAGCCTGACCGGCACATTGTATCCGTTAATTCGGATTTGCGGTTGATTGATGCTCTGTTCTCGGCTATCCTGTCGCCCGCCATGGAAGATCCGACCATTCAATCGCTTCTGGAAGAAGGGAAACGCCCCCTTCTTTCGTACGAGTTTTTTCCTCCCAAGACCGACAAGGGCATGGAGAACCTCAAACGTGAAGCGGAGATTCTTCGTGAAGCGGACCCGGACTTTGTGACCGTTACCTACGGCGCCGGCGGATCAACCCGGATGAAGACATTCGAAGTATGCGACATGCTCCGGGATATGGGCTACCGCCCAGTCATGCCTCACCTGACCTGCGTCGGGTCAAGCCGGGAAGACTTGTACGGCATTGCCGACGAGATTTTCGATCGGGGGTACCGCAATATCATGACCCTCCGCGGCGATCCGCCGAAGGGCGATACCGAGTTCCGCCCCGCGCCCGACGGCTTGTCCTATGCCGATGAGCTTGTCCACCTCCTGAAGGAGCGGCATCCAGAATTCTGTTGCGGTGTCGCCGCCTATCCGGAAATCCATCCCGAAGCCCTGTCCCCGGAGGCGGACCTCGAAAACCTGAAGCGCAAGCTGTCATCGGGCGGTGCCTTTGCCACCACCCAGTTGTTCTTCGACAACAAGGTCTTTACCGAGTTCATGGCCAAGGCAAAAGCGGCCGGGATTCAACACCCGGTGATTCCCGGCCTCCTCCCCGCCCTCTCGATGAGCCAGGTGGAGCGGATGTGCGGCATGTGCGGTTCATCCCTGCCTTCGGAGCTTCGCGAACGCCTGGCGGCGGCGGGCGATGATGAGAAAGCCTCGGAGGAAGCGGGCATCGAATGGGCGGCCCGGCAGGTGGACGAGCTGCTGAAAGCCGGGGCGCCGGGCATCCACCTGTATGTGCTGAATAAATCGCACGCCGCCATGTCCCGCCCCCTGCTGGATACGATCGCGAAACACCGTTGATCCCCATCCCCGCTTGCTGATTCACCGGAATGCGGTTTACATTGATCGGCACATGACACAACCGTTCAGCCATCTCGATGAAAGCGGCAACCCCGGCATGGTCGATGTCGGCGGGAAACCGGTCACCCGCCGCACCGCGGTGGCAAGGGCCCGGATGGAACTGCCGCCCGAGGTGACCGCTGCCCTGCAGGACGGCGATATCATCACGCCCAAGGGGCCGGTCTTCCAGACCGCGATCATCGCCGGCACCATGGCGGTCAAGCGGACGGCCGAATCCATTCCCTTCTGCCATCCTGTCCCGGTCGACCGCTGCCGCATCACCATCGAACCGGATTCTGACGGCAGCGCCCTCACCGTGACCTGCGAAGCCGGCGCTTCGTACGTCACCGGCGTGGAAATGGAAGCTCTCCACGGTGCGGCCGTCGCCTCCCTGACGATTTACGACATGTGCAAATCCATCTCTCACGGCATGGTGATCCGCGACCTTGGCCTCGTCCGGAAGACCGGGGGGGCAAGCGGGGATATCAAACCGGAACCAACCGCATGAAAACGGTCGAAGTCCACTACATGGGCGCCCTTCGTGACATGACCGGCGTGGGATCGGAAACGATCCCCGTCGATGGCGACACCTATGCGG
>JAUIHQ010000397.1 GCA_030432155.1 bacterium
CGCCGCCTGCAGATGAATGACCTGACCACCGACGTCTATGAGTACCTCGAACAGACCTTCGACCGGGAAATCTACCCGGTCCTGTCCCCGATCGCGGTCCGCGATGATCACGATTTTCCCTTCGTGACCGGCCTCGGCCTCAACCTGCTGGTCCGCCTGGAGCCTTCGGGCGACCGGCCCGGCATGTCGGCGGCCACGGCATCCGGCAGGAAAGCCCGGAAACAAAGCGGTCCCCGCAGCGCGGTGGTGCCGATCCCGAAATCCCTTTCCCGCTTCATCACCGTGCCCATCGACGAAGGCCACAACTACGCGCCGGTCGAGGATGTCATCGCCGAATTTATCGGCCGCCTCTTCCCCGGCGAGCCGGTTCTGGAATGCGTTCCGTTCCGTATCACCCGCAACGCCGATATGGCGGTCCGGGAAGACCTCGCCGGCGATCTGCTGCTTCGGATGAAGGAAGTTCTCGAGGCGCGGAAAAGCAGCGACTGCGTTCGGCTGGAAGTTGCGGAATCGATATCCGACGATGCCATCAGCCTTCTGAAGGGACATCTCGACGTCGAGGACCCGTATCTGTACCGGATACCCGGCGTACTCGACCTGTCCGCCTTCATGGGCATGTCCCGCATGACGGGATTCGATCACCTGCGGGAAAAGCCCTGGCCCCCGCAGCAGACCCCGGCCGCACCCGCCCGTGAATCGGTGTTCGACATCCTCACCCGCCACGACCTGCTTCTTCATCACCCCTACGAGTCCTTTGATCCGGTGGTGCGGCTGGTCGAAGAGGCGGCCGATGATCCGAATGTGCTCGCGATCAAACAGATCCTCTACCGCACGAGCAAGAACAGCCCCATCGTGGCCGCCCTGAAAAGGGCAGCGAACAAGGATAAACACGTGACCGTGGTGGTGGAGCTGAAAGCCCGGTTCGACGAGGCCCGGAACATCGAGTGGGCCCAGTCGCTGGAACAGGCCGGCGTACAGGTGATTTACGGCCTGCGGGGCCTCAAGACCCATGCCAAGATCTGCATCGTGGTGCGGCGCGAACCCTCGGGCATCCGCCGCTATGTCCATTTCGGCACCGGCAACTACAACGAGATCACCGCCCGCCTGTATACCGATACAAGCTACATGACCTCCCGCGAGGACTACGGAGCCGACGCATCGGCCTTCTTCAACATGATCAGCGGGTATTCCCAGCCGATGCGGTTCCGCCGAATCGCATCCGCCCCGGTAGGCCTCAAGGAACGAATTCTCGAGATGATCGACGGCGAAACCCTCCGGGCCGAAGACGGACAGGAGGCACGCATCATGGCCCGCCTCAATTCCCTGGTGCATACCGACGTGATCGATGCTCTGTACCGCGCCTCCTGCGCCGGCGTGGACATCAAACTCAACGTGCGAGGGATCTGCTGCCTCCGGCCGGGCGTGCCCGGCCTCAGCGAAAACATCACCGTCACCAGCATCGTGGACCGGTTTCTCGAGCACAGCCGTATCATGTATTTCCATCACGGCGGAAGCCCGGTGGTGATGATTTCCAGTGCGGACTGGATGCCCCGGAATCTTGAGCGGCGGGTTGAACTCCTGACCCCGGTCGACGACCCGGCCTGCCGGGACCGGTTGATCCGGATACTGGACGATATTTTCCGGGACACCGCCAAGGCCCGGATCCAGCAACCGGACGGAACCTACACGCGGGCAAAGCCGGGCCGCGGGCGCAAGGCTCTCCGTTCCCAGGAATACTTTTATCAACAAGCCTGCGAAGCGGTGAAACAGGACCGGAAAAACCGGCCGCCGGTCCTTGAACCCCAACGGCCGACCGGTCTCGATGCCTGACCGATCCGACAGGACCGCCGGTGTCGGCGCACTGCTGCGCCCGATGATCGCCCGGCATCTGCGTGCGGTGCTGCGCAATGTGGACCGCTTCCGGCGCACCCCGGGAGAAGACGAGCTTCACGACATCCGCACGGAACTGCGGCGCACGCGAACCCTGATCCGGGCCACGTCAGCCATCGCCCCGGACGATCGCCTGGACCGGGTCGCGGCGGACCTGAAAGAGCTGGGGACGATGTTCGGCAAGGCTCGCGACCATGACGTGATGGCCCATACGATCGAAACCATCCTTCATGACCACCCCGAAGCCGACACCCCGGCGGTCCGCCGCTTGCTCAAGCGCCTTCGGGCCGTCATTGCAAAAGAATATCGAACCATCTCCACCAGCCTGAACCGCCGGGCATGGGTGGATCGGCAGGAGGCCGAACTGCGAGCGCTGGCCCGGGAGCTGAAGCGGGATCATGCCGAGACGAAAAACAGTCGCAACATGAACGCTCATGTACGGCGCATGATCAAGAAACGGATGAAACGCATTCACGAGGACTCGGTCCTTGCCGCCTCGGATCGATCCGAAGATCTCCACGAACTACGCAAGACGACCCGACGCCTGCGTTACCTGCATGATGTATTCAGCGAATATCTCGGCAAGCGGGACCGCGAACGGTGCCGACGAATACGGAAAGCGGAGAAGAAACTCGGCAAACTTCACGATCTCGACGTCCTGCTTGCGCGGCTGACCGATGAGAGCGACGCCGGCCTCGGTGCGTTGCGGCACAGCATCGAACACGAGCGCACCTCCCTCAAGGCCGCCTTCCGGCGCAAGTGGAGCCACGTGACTATTCCCCGCTCCTCAACTCAAGCAGCTCCCCGCGGGTAACCTCCTCCCGGGGGCCGAAGTAGACCCCGAGGGTCAGAGCAGCGAGAATGATGAGACTGATGGCGCCGAGGAGCAGCCGGCGCCCGGAGTATTCCGATTTGGACCCCCGGGTTACCTGGACAATCCAGCGCCAGTGCAGCCAGATGTGTACGGCCATGACGGCCAGAAGAGCC
>JAUIHQ010000398.1 GCA_030432155.1 bacterium
AACGTCATCCCTCACCCGGACAGCATGCTCGCGGATGGCGTCAAGACATGCACCGGCGCTCTCCCCGGGATGGATGTTCAAACAGTACGTCAGGTGCGTGCGGGGAAGTCCATCGACATTCATGGTACGCCCGGCCGGGTGGAGCAGGATGCCGACCGGTGAAGCTCGGCGAGTACCTGCTCCAGGACATCGACATTCAGTACATGCTCTTCGCGACGTGAACCAAGGCCGTCAGGAAACGTCACCGTCAACTCTCCGCCAAGATGTTCACGAAACGCCTTGATCCCGTTAAACACCTGGCGCCGCCCTGCGGCATCCCGATCCTCCAGCGCCGGATACCACGCCGGGAAACCGACCCGGTCAAGCAGGGTTTGGACGCGGGCATGTTCATGATCTCGGATCCACCCCATGCGGGCGGCATAGGAGGTGTCAATGCGGATCCCCATGGCGACGGCGTGGCCGTGACTCACCCGGTACCGGGTCATGCGCTCCAGCTCGTGTGCGGCCCAGTGTCCAAAGTCAAGCGGGCGGGCGCTGCCGGTTTCAAAGGGATCCCCGGACGTCCCGATGTGATCGAGGTGCAGTTCCGCGCAAACCTGGACGAGGTACTCCATGGCCTGCTCGTTCCGCACGGCCAGCATGCCGGCATTCGACTCCAGCCATCCGAGGAACGATGCATCCTTGATCACCGCCACCTTCACGGCTTCCGCGATGCCGTCCCGCCAGGCTGTATCGTCGAGCGTGGACAGGAAGGCGAGGTCGTTGATGACGGCATGCGGGGGGGCGAAGGTACCGAGCATGTTTTTTCCGCCCCGGTCATTCACCCCGTTCTTCACCCCGATCCCGGCATCGTTCTGGGCAAGAACGGTGGTGGGAAGACGAATGAGGCGAAGTCCCCGATGAACGAGCGAGGCGGCAAGACCGACGGCATCGAGAACCGCTCCGCCGCCGACGGCGATGACATAGGAGCGGCGGCACAAACGGGCGTCGATCATCGCATCCATCACAGTCCGGACATGGCGAAGGCCGTGCTTCGCTTCCTCTCCTCCCGGGACGATCACCGGCGGCCCCGCCCACGTCATTCGGTCGGCATGGGCGGCCGCGTATCCACGCATCCGCTCCGGCAGATCGGGCTGGTGTTCGAGCATGCCTTGATCGAGAAAGGCAAGACACCGGGCCGGTTCGGGCCGGTCCCGTTCCAGCGTCGAGACCAGGGCGGTGTTGTCCGCACGGAAAACATCCCGGGTGTGAAGAACCGGATAGGAAAAGCTCACCGAGAATTGCTGTCGTGTATCTTTCATGCTATCGCTCACCCTGTATTGTACCATAGTGGCAACGAATTTCAGTGTGGAATCGTTCATGACAGATGCCTTTACATACATGCCGAGAACCGTCGAACCCGAGCTGATGGATGGGGGCGAGCAGGCGCAAGCCTATGCCGAGGCCGATTTCGAAGCCCCCCACAGCCGGTTTATCGACCGATTCCGCGAGACCTTCCCCGACTTCGGGGGTTCGGCCCGGGTGTTGGATCTGGGGTGCGGCCCGGCTGACATCGCCCGCCGGTTTGCCGAAGCCTTCCCGGAAACGGTCGTGGACGGCGTGGATGGGGCCGAGGCGATGCTGGCCTGCGGCCGTCAACTTCTGACGAAACGGCCCGAGCTCGAAGGCCGGGTCCGGCTGTTCCGGGGCATGGTCCCGGATACCGACCTTCCCCACGATCGCTATGACGTCATCATCAGCAACAGCCTGCTTCATCATCTTCACGACCCGGACAAGCTGTGGCAATCCGTCCGCAAGTGGGCATCGCCGGGAGCACCGGTGTTTATCATCGACCTGATGCGACCCCGCAGCGATGAACAGGCGAGGATCCTGACCGACCGCTACACCGAGGGAGAGCCACCGGTGCTCAAGCATGATTTTTATCACTCCCTGCATGCTTCATTCACGGTCGATGAGGTACGGGAGCAGTTGCGTGCAGCCGGCCTTGCCTCGTTCAAGGTCGAGGCGATCAGCGACCGCCACCTCCAGATTCACGGATACGCACCATGAGACCAAGCATTCAAGGCATGATCTTCGATCTCGACGGCACCTTGATCGACTCCCTTCAGGATATCGCCTCCGCCATGAACCGCACACTGCGTGCATTCGGGTATCCCGAACATGATCTTGCATCGTACCGGTATTTCGTGGGTGACGGTATCCGCAAACTTGTGGAGCGGTCGATCCCTGAGAGCGAGCGTGGCGATGATCTCATCGACCGGGTTCTCGCCGACTATCAGCAGGATTATCGTGACCATTGGCGGGATGTTACCCAGCCGTACCCCGGGATACCGGAGATGCTGGACGGCATGATCCGTCGCGGTCTGCCGATGGCCGTTTTCTCCAACAAACCTCACGATCTGACCCGCCAATGCGTCGAGGCACTGCTTGAACCCTGGCCCTTCGATCCCGTGGAGGGTCAGAAGCCGGACGTTCCCCGGAAGCCGGATCCAGCCGGCGCCATGGCAATCGCCGCGCAATGGAAGATGAATCCGGAGACGATAGCCTTTGTCGGGGATACGGCCACCGATATGCTGACCGCAACCGGAGCCGGGATGTTTGCCCTGGGGGTCACCTGGGGATTCCGCACCGAGTCGGAACTGCGTGAGAACGGCGCCGACCTGATCTGTCATCAGCCGGCGGAGATTCTTGCCGCGGTTGACGTCGTGGACCGTCGGGGCTGAAGTTTTCTCTGCGGATACAGACACTCAACCCAGTGCACGGTCGAGGCGGGCGATCAGGTCTTCCGGATCTTCCAACCCGATCGAAAAACGCAACAGGTAGCGGGATACCCCGCATGATTCGGCCCAC
>JAUIHQ010000399.1 GCA_030432155.1 bacterium
TTCCAACCTCAGCGCGGGAAGCCATGCCATGGTGGCCGTTCGACTCGGACGCATGAAGGAAGCCGAACAGTTGCTACAGCGCATACTCGATGAAGACATGGATCCCGTATCCGGCCATCCCGAGGATGGATTTCATGCCGCCAATGCAGGCAGCGCATGGTTTGTTCCGGTCCTCGGCTTCGGGGGCATCGACATTCACAACGACAGCCTGCGTATCCGCCCCAAGCTTCCCGCCGATTGGCGCGAAATGCAGTTCGCCATCTACGTCAAGGGACGGCGCCTGGAGCTCTGCTTGACGCATGAGTCCATCGCCATCCATGCTGATCAGGGCATGGACCTGACCCTGGATTTACCGGGGGAACGCCGGCATCTGGATTCAAGGCAGCAAAGGCTGATATTCCAGACCACCCCGCCACCCTCATCGTAATCGCATCCACTCTACCAACAACACCTTACAGCCATCATCCGATTATTATTGACACCGTTACGTTGTGCTGTCACCTTCTGCCAGGAAAGGAGCCAAAATGACGGCTACAAATGAAAAGGAAAGCATCCACATCTCCGTGGTCCTCGACCGATCGGGGTCCATGTCCGCCATCAAGGATGACATCATCGGGGGGTTCAACCAGTTTCTACAGCAACAGCAAAAGGCATACGGGGAGCGGGCGACCCTGACCCTTGTTCAATTCGACGGACATGATCCGTTCGAAGTGATTCACAGCTTTAAACCCCTGAGCGAAACGCCCCTTCTGACGGCAGACACCTATGTCCCCCGGGGATCGACGCCCCTGCTCGACGCCGTCGGCAGGAATATCCAGAACCTCGGAAATTGGTTGGCGAACCGGAAGCCGGAAGACCGGCCGGGGCGGGTCGTCGTCGTTGTAGTGACTGACGGGTGCGAGAATGCCAGCCGTGAGTTCCGGCTCGAACAGGTGCGCCATATGATCGAGGAGAAGGAGGCGCTGCTGGGATGGCAGTTTATCTACCTCAGTTCCGATCTCGATGCCGTAACCGAGGCCATCGGAACCGGCTTCCAGGGAAAAGCGGTCATGAGTTACGACCGCACGAAAGACGGAGTCCGCGAGGCCTGGAGCTCCACGACCGACCGGGTTATCGCCTTCTCGATGCGGGATGAGCCCGATGTATGCTTCAAGGAAACTGACCGAGCGAAGCAACGAAGCGAAAGCCGGCGCTCTTGACCTGCCTGCGAGGCTGCCGCAGATTGATCACGAATCAGCCATGATGATGGATATCGGTCAACTCGCGGCAGCCTCCGGCGTCACCCGGCGCACCATCCGGTACTATGTCCAGATCGGATTGCTCCCCCCGCCGGAGGGCCGGGGGCCATCAACCCAATACAACGAGTCCCACAAACTCCGACTCGACCTGATTCGCCGGCTCAAGGATGAATTCCTTCCCCTCGATGAAATCCGGCGGCGCATGAGGGGGCTGGAGGACCGGGATATCGAGGCACTATTATCCGTGTCACCTCCGGAGGAGGGCCCGGTATCCGCCGCGGCATCGTCGCCGGCCGGCGACGAGGATCTGTTTTTCAGCATGATTCAGCCGAAGAGGATAACGGAGGGCGACGGGAGACGCACATTTCGGGAGCGGCTGAACGACCGCCGGCGATCGGAGACGCCCCCCGGGCGGCCGTGGATCCGCATCAACCTCCTCGAGGGGCTTGAGTTGCATCTCCGCGAAGACAAAACCAGCGAGTATCAGGATCTCATCGAGTCCATCACCGACTGGGTCGATCACCGGTCACCCCGGAGGCGGCGTTAAACCCCCGCCGTTGCCGGATTGACGTGGATGGCCCCGGTCCGTAAGGTATCGCGGAACTTCACGATACAGGTGGTTTTATGGCATCCGAAATCAATACCCAGGGCGTGGATACGTCCTATGAGCCCTATTCGCGTGAGCCGGAATACATTGCGGCCAACCAGGCGTTCGTCGAGACCCTGCCCCTCAAGTCGGGCATGAAGATCCTCGACCTTGCCTGCGGTACCTGCACGATTTCCGAACTCCTGTTCAAGATCGAACCCCGCCTCACCATCATGGCCCTGGACCTTTCCCGGGAATCGCTCGAGCTGGGCCGCAAGGATTTCGAAGCCAACGGCTTCACCCTTGAGGATGATCTTGTTCTGACCAAGCCGGTGGATGGCGGCGGTGAGTCCCGGCTGGTCCTCATCGAAGGATCGGCCGATGTCCTTCCCTTCCGCGACGGCTGGGCGGATCTGATCTTCATGGGCAATTCCATTCACATGCTGCCGGACTACGACAAACTTCTCACCGAAGTCCGCCGGGTCATGGTTCCCAACGGCGTCTTTGCCTTCAATAGCGCCTTCTATGCCGGCACCCAGGCACCGGGCACCGACCCGTTCTACCGCATCTGGTGGCAGAACGCCCTCAAACATGTGCTCGACCAGGACGCCGAGCTTCGCAAACAGGGCAAGCCGGGCATTCCCCGCAAGCGGGGCACCGCATCGCGGGCCCGCCCCTGGACCTCCAAGGAGGAGTGGCTGGGCCTGATGGACAAGCACGGCTTCAAGCCGTACTCGGTGAATGAGCGCCCGGTCATGATGACGTCGAGCAGCCTGAAAACCATCGGCTCATATTCGGGCCTTGCCCGCCTTGCCCTCAGCGGGTATCCGGTCGATATCGCCTCCAAGGCGCTTGAAGTGGCGGTGGACCCCTCGCTGGAGGAATCCGGCTACGAGGAAGTCCCCCGTCTCTGGCTGGAGATCGCCACCCACAAGATTGGATGACCCGTCCCCTCGACCAGCACGTGGCCATTGTCACCGGGGGCAGCAGCGGCATCGGCCGCGCCACCGTGGCCGCCCTGGCAAA
>JAUIHQ010000400.1 GCA_030432155.1 bacterium
CGATGAGCTTGGCAAAGAATTTTGCCGCGAGCTGCTTCGACGAGGAATCCTCAATCGGCCGCGGATTGGCGCATACGTGTAATACGTTCATTCAACGTTCCTTCCATCATGTTCTTGTTCAAAAACCAACGGTCCCGATCAGATGACAACTTCACCCGATTCGGGGTTCTCCAGCTTGGCCAGGTAATTTTCGAGTTCCCGACCATATTCCGTATCTTTGCCCACAAGTGCAAGCTGCTTGTGAACGAGAATCAAGCCTTCCTTGCCGGATTCAGCCTCCTGGGCATCTTCAAAGCGTTTTGCCGGGTCGGGGTCAAGGAATCTCCGCAGGGTCATCACGAAAGCCTCGTTCTGGAGGATGTGGTAAGGGAGAATTTCATGCAACCGGTCGGCGAGCGACATCTTCTGGCTGAGGAGGTCCTGCTCGGTCACCCCCCTGACCTTGATGGGCACATCGCCGAGCAGCAATTCAAGCATCACCATGCCCGCGGTGTAAATATCGCTCTGAATCAGGGCGTTTTCCCGACGGTGCATTTCCGGCGCCATGTATACCGGCGTGCCGAGGAGAAACGTCACCCGCTCATCAATTTTGGTCGCGCGGCCGTAGTCGATGACTTTCACATAGCCGAGGGAATCGATCATGATGTTGGCCGGCTTGACATCGCAGTGGACAAACCCCTTGTCGTGGAGGATTTCCAGCCCGCGCAGCACGCGCCGCATCATGTAAATGACCACCCCGGGTTGAATGGACAGCTTCCCGCCGTCCTGGCGGAAAATGACATCCATGAACCGGTTCCATTCCTCGTCGGTGCTGTTGGTCCGGACCCGGTGGAGGTGCTCGCCGTCGAGCAGGTACCGGATCCCGACCCCGTTTACCGACTCCATCTGAACATAGCCGATCCCGTTGTATTCTTCGTAAATGTCAGGGGAAACGAGGTTTGGGCTCTTGATCGTCTGGAGTTTTGACGTTTGGTCGGCGATGCGCCCCATGTCGGTCCAGTATTTCTTGGCGGTGGGATAGATCCCGGGATCGAACACTTTGATGGCGTGGCGGGTGACACATCCGCGGGCGCCCTGGCGAAGCCCCTGGTACACCACGCCCTGCCGTCCCTGGCCAAGCTCCCGGACAAAGCGGTAGGCAACCGGGTAGTAGATCGCGCGGGCCTGCTTGATCGCCTGGTAGTTGGCGATGAGCGGCCCCAGTCCCTTGCCGGCGGCGGGCTGGCTTCCGGCGACCGGATCGGCGGGGGCTCCATCGCTGCCGACGCCGGTGATGGTGGAGGCCTCCTGGGTTTCCACCCGCGTGGTATCCATCCGTGCTATTTTGGATTCCTTGTCCATGGCCCGCACCATAGTGGGTAGGCGGGGTGATAGGCAATGATGTTCATGGAGAACATCGGGATTTGACAGATTCCGGGGAATACCGGAAAGGGTTGGTATGGAGGAGCGTGCAGACATCCTGATCATCGGCGGCGGTATTGTGGGCCTGGCCACGGCCATGACCCTTGCCCGCCGCACCGGGGCCATGGTGGTCGTGGCGGAAGCGGAGAACGAAATTGCCCGCCATCAGACCGGGCACAACAGCGGCGTTATTCATTCCGGCCTCTACTACAAACCAGGATCCCTGAAGGCCGTGAACTGCACACGTGGCCGGGAAGAGCTGGTCGCATTCTGCCGGGAACACAACGTGGCTCATGAGATCTGCGGCAAGGTCGTGGTTGCGGTGGACGAGGATGAAGTCGCCCGTCTCGAGGCCCTGCGTCAGCGGGGGGAGGCGAACGGATTAACGGGCATGACGACCCTTTCGGCGGAGGCGCTGAAAGAGCGTGAACCATCCATTCAGGCCCGGGCGGCTCTGCTGGTGCCGCAGACCGGCATCGTTGATTTCAAGCAGGTGGCGGATGCGTACCGCCGGGTGTTCACCGGCTGGGGCGGGGTGTTGCGGACCGGGTTTCGGGTTGCATCGATTCAAACCGGCCGGGATGAAATCGTCGCACATGCCGACAGCGGAGACGTCATCCGGGCAACGTATTTGATCAATTGCGGCGGACTCTACAGCGACCGGATTGCCTCGATGGCGGGTGTCGATCCGGGTTTGCAGATTGTCCCGTTCCGCGGAGAATACTACGAACTTCGGCCCGAGCGTTCATCCTTGATCCGCCACCTGGTCTACCCGGTTCCGGATCCGCGTTTTCCCTTTCTCGGTGTGCATTTCACCCGGATGATTCACGGCGGGGTGGAGGCGGGCCCCAATGCGGTCCTTGCGTTGGCCCGGGAAGGATACCGGTGGCGCGATATCTCCGTCCGGGATCTGTTGCGAATGGCATCGTACGGCGGTTTCCGCAGAATGACCGGGCGTTATTGGCGAACCGGGTTCGGGGAAATGAGGAGATCGTTGAACAAGCCGGCGTTTGTCAACGCCCTGAGGCGCCTGATGCCGGAGCTGCAGGACAATGATCTCATGCCCGGCGGGTCGGGGGTACGGGCTCAGGCGGTCCTGCCGGACGGATCCCTGGCCGATGATTTCCGGATCGCGGAAGCACCGAGGATGATTCACGTTCTCAATGCACCATCGCCGGCCGCCACCGCCTCATTGAGTATCGGACGTGACATCACAAGCCGCGCCATTCAGCTCTTTGGTCTTCGGGAGATCTCGTGAGTCGACCGTTTCGCGAAACATGGTTTCCCGGAGTGAGCGGGGAACAGTGGAACGACTGGCGATGGCAGCTTCGGAATCGCATCCGTGATGCCGAAACCCTGGACCGGATCCTTCCGCTGCAGGACGATGAAAAGGCCGCGCTTGCGCAGTCACC
>JAUIHQ010000401.1 GCA_030432155.1 bacterium
GTGGCGCCAGACGGTGGACGCGCCGGAGGACTTCATCAATCCGTTCCAGCTTGTCGTCAACGGCAGGCCGATCCGCGCGATGGGATCGAACCTGATCCCGCCCGACCTCCTGTTTGGCCGCATCAGCGAACGGGGTCTGGGGCTGATGCGTCGGGCTAATGCGGCGGGGATGAACTGGCTGCGGGTGTGGGGCGGGGGGGTGATCCTGCCGGAAGAGGTGTACGATCTGGCGGACGAGCTGGGCATTATGCTGTCGCAGGAATTCCCCATCGCGAATTGCGACCCGGAGAAGGACGAGGAATTCCTCACAAACCTCGAAGCCACGACGCGGAACATCATCAAGCAGGTCCGCAATCATCCCTCGATCATGGAATGGTCTGGCGGCAATGAGATGCTCTGGCACCAGGGGAGCGATCATCCAGCCCTGCACGTGTTTGAGCGGGTTGTCGAGGAAGAGGACGGACGCATCTTCCGCGCGACGTGTCCGATCCAGGGCTCCTCCCATTCGCCGTGGGATTACCGGCCGGACAGTCATTACGTCCATTATAACCAGAAGGCCTACATGCGGTACGGCGAGTTCGGTACGCAGAGCCCGGCCAACCTGGAGGTCTGGCATCGGGAGATCCCGCCGTCCTCGCAGTGGCCGATCGTCGGAACCGACGATCCGGTGCTCATCCGCAAAAATGTCGTGAACGCAGTGTTCGGCTCGACCTTCTGGCTGCAGAAGGATGTCATCGAGAAGCTGTTCGGCACTTCGCCGGATCTTGCCTACATGGTGTCCGCCGGACAATTCGTCGGCGCTCATAGTCTTCGGTACGCGGTCGATGCGATGCGTCAGCGGGGCGCAAAGACCGCCGGTATCAGCACGTGGGACTTCAACGAACCCTGGCCGAACGGAGCGGGCAGCTACCTCGTCGACTACGACGGACGGCCCCTCATGAACTACTGGTTCATGAAGCAGGCCATCGCACCATTGAGCCTGTCTTTGCGGTATGATTCCGCGTTCTACGATCCGACCAACGGTATCCGTGCAGAGCTGTGGCTCGTCAGCGATGTGCCGGGAACAACCGCTGGTCTGAACTGGAGCTGGCTGGCACGCGACCGCCGGGGCCGCGTGTTTGCCCGCAACCAGGGCGAGGCGTCGGTTGCCAGCCTGGAGGCGAAGCAGGTTGATGTGATTGATGTCGCATTGCCCGCCGAAACCGCCGCCGGACCTCATTTCATTGAATTGCAGCTTCGCGACGGAGACGGGAACCTCATCGCTGAACGTATGCATGTATTCGGGATGGACGGGGTCGCGGGTCCGCTGGCGGGACTGCTCGACAACCGCCGCCCGGATACCGACGATCATGCCGCACTGCAGGAGATTGCCGAAAGCGGCGCGAGTCCGACCGACCCGGCCAATCTCGCCTACGTGGGCAACGGCGCCAAACCGGCCACGGCCAGCTCGTCACTCCCGCACGCAATCCATCAGCCGGTGGGGCTCAACGACGGGAAGTACGGCAACGACTACAGTTGGATTGGCGGTGGACCCTCGTCGTCGTTCACGATTCAATTGTCGAAGCAGGCGATTGTCGGGAGCTTCCGGCTCGGGCGGGACCGCGGCCTTCACTTCAGCGGACGCAGGCTCGGCTCGATCCGTATCGAGCGTTCCCTCAACCTCGTGGACTGGCAAACCGTGTACAGCAACACAAATGTGGCCGGGATGGACGGCTATCATCCCTTCAAGACCATGGAGATTCGCATCGACCCGGTCGGGGCGGAATACATCCGGGTCACAGTCGATCCCGTGGCCGGCGAGCCCGACATGCCGGCGATCGACGAGTTTGAGGTGTATGCGGCGGATATCAAGGAGAGTCTGCCCGAACCCGTTGTCACGTTCACGGGTGCGGAACCCGAGTTCTCGCGGCCCGTGCGCCGGACTTCCCTCGTGGTAGATGCCAGGCCGCTCCGGATCGAGGATGACCACGAAGTCCTGACATTCGACGTGAGAAACCAAGGCGAGATGACCGCGCTCTTTTGTTCGCCTTATCCGATGCTCGAATACCGCACGGATCTGTTTATGGATGAGAACTACATCTGCGTGCCGCCCGGCGAAGAACGTACGCTGACGATTCGTGCACCGGTGTCTTCGGGGGACGGACTCACGCTCGATCAGACGGGCTGGCGCATCGCTTCGTGGAATGCCGACAGTATTCTCGTTGCACCCTCCGACGATGTCCTCCTTTCGGTGGGGCGTTATGATAAGATGTGTCGGGAATTCCTCGGCTACTCCAATCCTGTGGAAAACCCCTCCGGGAATGCCACGTCTTCCGGCCGCCGTCCCGATCCGGGTGCGGTGCCGTACCTGCTGGACGGGAACAATGTGGCTCGTTTCGTGTTCGATGTGGCGAGTCCCTCAGCGGCGCGTTTGCGTGTCCATACCAGCGACCAGTCTGTTGACGGCGGAACGATACAGGTTGCCATCAACGGCGAAGTCCTGACGCGCGAGTTACCCGGCGGCTATGGCATTCAGGACGGCGAACCCGCACATCTTGCCGATCCCGTCACGGTTTCATTTGCCGTGCCGGCAGAAGTCCTGCAGGCAGGCACTAACACACTGCAATTGAAATCGTCTTCGGGCTGGTTCACTCTCGATGCGCTTGATCTGGTAGGTGCAAACTAGGCAACATTACAATGCACATGATTTGTCGATTTGCGTTGTTTCTCAGTTTCATGTTTTTCGCCGCTGTTTCCGATACACCGGCGCAGCCGATCCGTGTGATGTCTTTCAATATGCTGTACGGCGGCGGGCAGCGTGGAGAG
>JAUIHQ010000057.1 GCA_030432155.1 bacterium
GGGGATCATCGATACCCGGATGACCCGGGATGCGGGCAAGGATGAACAGGATCGCCTTCAGGCATCCATCCCCCTCGGACGTTTCGGGCAACCGGACGAGGTGGCCCAAGCAGTTGCTTTCCTCGCCTCGGACAGCGCAGCCTATATCACCGGCGCCACCCTGGACATCAACGGCGGCCTTCTCATGGATTGACCAACACGATCCCCCACCCCGGATAACCCATGAAATATGCTCAAAACTACATTGGAGGCCGATGGCTGGACGCAACCGCCGGCCGGACCTTCGCCAACGAGAATCCCGCGGATACCGGCGATGTTCTCGGCCGGTTTCAAGACTCGGATCCCGAAGATATCGCCCTCGCGGTGGGAGCGGCCCACGATGCGTTCCCGTCCTGGCGATCGACCCCGCTCACCGAGCGGCAGGCGCTCGTGTCCCGATTTCTTGAAAAGCTCGAAGAGGCCCGGGAGGAGCTGGCGACGATTGTCACCCGGGAAAACGGGAAAACACTAACGGAAGCAAAGGCCGAAGTGACGTCGGCCCTGGTTGAAGGATCCTATCATCTGCGTCAGTCCTCCACCTTCTACGGCACCGCTGCCCCCGCAACCGGGACGGGCTGGTCGGGTTGGACACAGTATGCCCCGCTGGGCGCGGTCGGCATTATCAGCCCGTGGAATTTTCCGATGAACGTGATGTGCCGGAAAACTCTCCCCGCCCTGCTCACCGGCAATACCGTTGTTTTCAAACCCGCCCCCTACACCCCATGGTCTGCGGTCTTCATGGCATCCCTGTTCGAATCCGCCGGTTTCCCGCCGGGCGTCTTCAACTGCGTGACCGGTCTCGGCGCGGAGCCGGGTGAAGCCCTGGTGGGCGATGAACGGATTCGCGCCATCTCGTTCACCGGATCCACCGCGGTCGGCAAAATCATCCAGCAGCAGGCGGCCCGCCGCCTGGTCCGGACGCAGCTCGAACTGGGCGGAAAGAACGCATTGATCGTCATGGACGATGCGGACACGGAAGCCGCCCTTCAAGCGGTGATGACGGCGGGATTCGCCTGTGCCGGCCAGTGGTGTACCTCAACCAGCCGTCTCCTGCTGCAGCGGGATATCGCGGAGTCGTTTCTGGATGCCCTGGCCGAACGGTGCGAAGCGGTGAAGATCGGAGACCCCATGGACCCCGCGACCGGCATGGGTCCGGTGGCCGGCCGCATGCAGTACGACAAGATAACCTCATTCATCTCCGAGGCGGAAGCCGAAGGGGCGACCCGAGTGTGCGGCGGACCGGAGACCGGGACGGCATTCAGCCGTGGATACTTCATCCGGCCGACCGTCTTCAGGGATGTCGCCCCGGAGCTCACCCTGTTCCGCGAAGAGGTGTTCGGCCCGGTGATCGCCGCCGCCTCGTTCGACACACTCGACGATGCGATCCAACTTGCCAACCGTTCCCGCTACGCACTTTCCTCCGGCATTTTCACCCGGGACCTGAAAACAGCCTGCCGCTACATCGACTCGATCGAAGCCGGACTCGCCCATGTGAATATGCACACCGGATACAAGGATCCCGCCCTCCCCTTTGGCGGATGGAAGGATTCCGGGTTCGGACCGCCGGAAAACAGCCGCTCGGGCCTCGAGTTCTTTGTCGAACCCAAAGCCGTTTACCTGAATCACTAGACCCCCACGAAAAGCGCCACGGACAGTCGACTATGAAAATTGCCATCCTGAACAGTTCCACCTGTTGCTACAAAATCCGCGTCGAGGATTCGGACTGGGACGCCCAACCGCCGGAGAGCCTGCTCTGGATGATGCAGCAGATGATCCTGATCCGCCGGTTCGAAGAAACACTCCTGATGCTCAAGGGGAAGAACCTGATCAACGGCCCGGTACATACCAGCATCGGGCAGGAAGGTGTGGGGGTTGGTGCGGCCATGGCCCTGAACGCGACCGATAAATTTACCGGAACCCATCGGGCCCACCATCAGTACCTGGCCAAGGTCCTTTGTGCACATGCCCCGGAGGGCTTCAACCCCCTGAACCGGAACCTGACGGAGGACATGCGGGAAGGTGTGAAAAAACTGCTCGCGGAGATCATGGGGCTTGCCGAAGGCTGCAGCGGCGGGCGCGGCGGTTCGATGCATCTTTTCGATAAAGCCGCGGGCGTGGCGGGCACGAATGCGATTGTCGCCGGCGGGGTTGCCCATGCCGCGGGCATCGCCTGGGCCGACCGTTTTCAGGGGCGGGATGATGTCACCGTCAGCTTTCTCGGCGACGGATCCCTCTACCAGGGCGTCCTGCATGAGGCGTCGAACCTCGCCGCGCTGTGGGAGGCCCCGGTGATCTACTTCATCGAGAACAATCAGTACTCGGTAGGTACAACCCTCGATGAATCCTGCTCGGCCCGCAACCTGTGCGAAGTGGCCCGGGCGTACGGGATGCCCGGCGTCCAGGTTGACGGCATGAATCCGCTTGCGGTCAAGTTGTGCATCGAATCCGCCCTCGCCCGCCGCGCGGAAGGCTGGTTGCCCTGCTACATCCAGGGCGACACCTACCGGTATTTCCATCACGCGCGAGGCCTCGCGGGCAGCGCGTTCCGCTATCGCAACAAGGACGAGGAAGGAACCTGGCGCAATCGCGATCCGATCGATGAAGCCCGCCGGCAGATGCAGCGCATGGGATTGATCGATGATCATATGGAAGAGCACCTTCTGGAGCAGGCCAACCGGTGTCTGGACGAAGCGGTGGCGTATTGCACGGACCAGGATGCCGAAGGCGGGATGATCGTTCGCGAGTCATTGTGGCCGACCTTCGAATCGCTGACCCATGGCCTGCGTGACGATTCGGTGGATCCCGACATCACCTATGTGGAAGCGGAGGACCTGGCCTGCACCCGGAAGATCAAATACTCCGATGCCATTGCCGAAGTAACCGGACACTGGCTCAAGAAGGATCCCCTCGCCTTTGTCTGCGGTGAGGAGGTGGCCAATATGGGCGGAGGCGCCTACGGGGCAACGAAGAAACTGCCCGACCAGTTTCCGCGCCAGGTGCTGAACACACCGATTTCCGAAGCAGGATTCTGCGGACTCGCCTGCGGAGCAGCGATGAATGGCATGCATCCGATCGTCGAAATCATGTTCTCCAGCTTCGTCCTCGTGGCTGCGGACCAGTTGCTGAATCAGGCCGGACAGCTTGGGCATATTTACGGAGGCCACACCGATGTTCCCATGGTCGTACGCACCCGGGTCGCGACCGGCCTCGGGTACGGCGCCCAGCACAGCCTGGAACCGGCCGCCCTGTTCAACCTGTTCCCGGGCTGGAAGATTTATGTCCCAACCACGGCCTTCGACTACGTGGGCATCTTCAATGAAGCCATGCGATCCCGCAGCCCAACCCTGATTATTGAACATCACCGGTTCTACGATGAGCATTTCATGGTGCCGGAAGGCCTTCCGGACTATCTCATCCGTCCGGGAACCGCCAAAGTGATCCGTCCGGGTACGGATGTAACACTGGCCGCGTACTCCCACGCTGCGGCGCTGTCGCTTGAAGCAGCGGATCGACTTGCCGAATCGGGTATCCAGGCGGAAGTGATCGACCTGCGGGCTCTGCACAACGCGGGCATCGATTACCGGACACTCGAATCATCTCTCGCGAAAACCCGTCGGCTGATCATTGCCGAGCAGGCGCCGGCCAGCAATACCCTCGGACCGAAAATCGCCGTCGGGTGCTACGAGCGTTTTCCCGCCCTGATGTCCGCCCCGCCGCGATTCGTGGCCGCACCCGATGTGCCGATCCCCGTCTCCGGGCGCATGGAACAGGCCTGCATACCGGGTGTCGATGCCATTGTACACACGGTGACCGAAGCCCTGCATCAGCAACCGGTGCTTACATGATCACCCGCCCCGAACATGTCGCCCTGAGCGTGGGCAACCTCGATCGATCGATTGCCTTTTACCGGGATCTCTTCGGCTTCGAGGTCATTCGAATTCTTGAACCGGAGGATACGGCCGACAAGCTGGACGGGATTGTCAGGATGGATGGCGCCCGGGCTCGCATCGCTCACCTTGAGCTCGCGGGGTTCATGCTCGAACTTTTCGAGTACCGCCAGCCGCAGGGTCGGGCCATTCCGCCCGATGCATCACAGGCCCATCACGGATTCACCCACCTCGGATTCACCTCCACCGATGTGCGATCCGACTACAAGGTTCTCCTCGGCAAGGGCGTTGAATTCTTCAGTACGCCGGTGGAGCTGCGGCCCGGGGTATGGCTTGTGTACTTTTACGGGCCGGACGGAGAAGTCTGCGAACTCCGGCAGACCTGATCCGGCCAGCGCTCAGACCGGGGTGGCGATATCCCATGCGGCCATCCGGCGCAGCATGGGTAGCGGATTCGCAATGGTCGCGATGTACAGGGGAATCTTGGTAAGGTCGACCCCGTGTCCACCCCAGAGAAATCCGCGATTCACACATTCAAAGACGCCGCGATCCAGAAAATCCCGCATGAGTGCTTCGCCAACAGCGAGGGCGCGTGCCGGTTCACGGCATGCCAGCGCTTCCATCACCCAGCCTGACGCCGTGCCCCAGTAGGAACCGTTCATGTATACACCTTCCGGCATGTCGTAATGCAGGATGGTATCCCACGCATCCCCCTTCAGGAGATGGCGAACCTGGCCGGATTGAAGGTAGTCCTCCTGCCGGTTGCATAGAAAATCGATCACGCGATCCCGCAGGTCGCGGCGGGGAAGTTCGAGATGAATGAAATACGCAGACGCCCAGACATCCACATGCCGTTCACCGACCGAACCGGCGAGCAAGGCGCCTTCATGCGGATCCATCAAAGCATCCAGGTTTTCTTCGATGCGCACCGCTTCAGCCATGAAACGATCCGCAACATCGCGTCGACCGAGCACCTCGGCCGCCCGGCTCAACTTTCGCGACGCCTCCCAGAACAGCAGACTGCAGTAGGCATCCGCTCCCGTCACCGGAATCAACTCACGAAAACCATATCCGCTGTGGGGATGATCCGGATCGATCCACACAAGCCCGTCCTCGTTCCGCGGAACATAGTCGAGGCCCCGCACCAGGGCGTCCAGGTGCGTATCGTACAGGGCATAGTCTCCGTCCCTTTGCACCGGCACATCGGCCAGCTTGACCATGAAAGGTCCGGTATCGCCGCAAGCCTGGGTCGCATTGTCTCCGCAGCAGACATACGCCACATCGCCATCCGCGCTGATACTCGCCGGCATCGCGCCGTCCGCTCGCTGGGTCGTCACCAGCCGCTCGAAGCAGACATCCAGATCCTGCCGGGATACGTAAGCGGGAAGCCCTTCCGCTGCATAGCAGAAATCACGGGCCCACAAACCCCTGTAGTAAATGTTCCCGTCCGGGCAGATGACCCGTGTACCATCCTTCAGCGTCATGCGGCAGGCCGCGGTGATGTCAGCGGCCAGCGACTCGACCGCATCAAGCTGGGATGCGTAGGACATGGCGTAACCGTATCAAAGCGTCTTGTCCGCGCGGGTCAGGTTCTTCATGCCGGTTCGCGTCACCACGACATTGTCTTCGATGCGGATGCCGCCCCATGAACGGTCATACAAACCCGGCTCGACAGTGCAGACATGCCCCACCCGCAGCTTCTGCCGGTTGCCCGGCATCAGAAACGGTTCCGGCTCATGATACCGGAAGCCGACGCCGTGGCCGGTCAGATGCGTAACCTGGTCGGCAAACCCGGCATCGATCAATACCCGCGTCGCCGCGTGATGCACCTGCTCAGCCGTCACCCCGGCCTTGATCGTGCGAAGGGCTGTTTTCTGTGCGGCCAACACGGCGGCGTAGGCATCCTTCTGAATGCGCTTCGCCCGGCCGGCAACCTTCGTCCGGGTCACGTCGGCCCAATAGCCGTCGACACAAACCGCGAGCTCGAGGACCACGGTCTCGCCCGATCCGATCCGGCGATTGCCGGTGCTGACCACCGGACGCCACGCCCGATGAGCATTCGGCCCGCTGGAGATCTGGGGGTATACATTGATGTGGCGGACTCCGCGAAATTCGACACCTCGGGTCATGCATTCCGTGTATACAAGCGACGCGAGGGCGGCTTCGCTGATCCCGGGCTTCACCGCGGATTGAAAGGCGGCCAGGCCGAGGGCTGCCACGCGATGGGCGATGTTGAGCTTCCTGACATCATGGGCCGTCTTGGTCGCCCGTTCCCGGTAAAGGAGCTCCGTGGCATCCGACCAGCGTGCCGCAGGTAGAATGGATTTGAGATACTCGTTGCCGGCTTCACAGGGCGCCATGACTTCCCCGGCATTATGCGCCGGTGCGATACACGCGAACGATCCTTCATACCCCAGCCGGGCCCGGGACAGCTTCAATCTCTTCGCGATGTCCCGGAGATGGGTTCGAACGGCTTCTTCCGGGTCGGGCATATCAAGCCGGGGCCAGGTGAAGAAACGGATGTCGTCGGTCCAGCACGTTCCGATTTCCTCATTCTCACAGGAGGGCGCTACCAGCGCGGCCGGTCCGTCCGCCGCGGTGAACACGGCGAAGGAAAACCCGTTCATGGGCCAGGTTCCGAAACTCATCACGATGTTTTCCGGAAGGCGCAGGATCAGCGCGTCGAGATCGGCCCGGCGAAGCGAGGCCTTGAGCGATGCAATATGTTCCATGGTCATTCCGTCCAATACGCGGCGCCGGGAAGGCTGCCGTCCATGACATAGCCGCCATCGATGGTGAGATGCTGCCCGGTCATGTAGCGTGAGTCGTCGCCGGCCAGGAACACCGCGCCCGCGGCAATCCATTCCGGCTGGGCGATCTCCTTCATCGGAACACGTTCGAACAACGACTTCTTCACCGCATCGGTATACATGGGCGTGGTAAGCTCGGTGAAGGTAGCGCCCGGCCGGATGTAATTCACGGTGATCCGGTGCGGAGCCAGCTCGGTGGCAAAGGTCCGGCAGAAGGATTCCATACCGCCCTTGGCCGCGGTGTAGTGCCCGCAGTTCGGCTCACTGAGCACGGCATGAATACTGGAGATGCAGATGATCCGGCCTCCGCGGCCCTGGCGGATCATCCAGCGTCCGGCCCGTTGGGAACAGAGAAAAACGCTCGTGAGATTATTGCGCAGAATAAAATTCCAGTCTTCCGCCTTCATGTCGATGATCGCGGATTGCCGGATCTGTCCAGCGTTGTTGACAAGAATGTCGAGACCTCCCAGCGCCTTTTCCGCCTCGCCGAATGCCCGGGTCACGTCTTCCTCGTTGCCGACATCGCACTGAATCGCGTGGACCGTGCTCTTCCCCGCATTCGACAGGTCGTTCGCCACGGCGGTCGCTTTCTCGATATTCAGATCAAACACCGCCACATCCGCGCCTTCTTCGGCGAATGCCGCCGTGATGGCTTTCCCGATACCGGCTGCGCCGCCGGTCACGATGGCCTTCTTACCCTTCAGCTTCATCTCATGCCTCCTCGTTATGCGATGACCCGCTCACACACCGCTTTCCGCGGTGAATCCCCCATCCACCGGGATTACCGCCCCGGTGACAAATCGCGCCAGGTCCGAAGCCAGCCACAGGGCGGCGCCGGCAATTTCCGCCGCATCCCCGAAACGTCCGGCCGGAACCTGCCGAAGAATGTGTTCGCCCCGCGGAGACAGGCCTCCCGTTTCCGCATCGGTGAGTAGAAATCGATTCTGTTCGGTCAGCACAAAGCCGGGAGCGATCGCGTTGACCCGGATCCCGGGCGCATACTCCCGGGCCATGTGAACCGCCAGCCATCGGGTGAAACTGTCGGCTGCGGCCTTGGCATTGGAATAGGTCACGGCCCGGCTGAGCGGACGGTCTCCGGCAATCGAGGTTATGTTGATCACCACGCCCGACTTCCTCTCCGCAAACACCCGGCCCACCTCCTGGCAGGGAAGAACCGCCGAGAGATAGTTCAACGAAAGCGTGGAAAGCATGTCCTCAGGCAGAAGATCGAAGAATGGAAGATCCGGTGATGTCGTGGCGCCGGCACGGCTGCCTCCGGCTCCGTTCACCAGGATGTCGATGGCGCCAAACCGCTGGAGGGTCGCCGAGACCGCGGTCTTCACCTGCTCCCGGTTCGTGACATCGCATACAAAGGCTTCCGCCGCCGCGGATCCGGCCGCGATATCATCGCACTTTCGCATCGCGGCTTCGTGAGACAGATCCCACAGGGCCACGCTGGCTCCCGCCTGAACAAACAAGCGGGCAATCTCACCGCCGATGGCGCCACCGGCGCCCGTGATGACGGCAACACGATCCTGAAGGGACATTTCCATTCAATCTTGACCGGCAACGGCCGCGGGAACCAGGTTCGGGAACGGAACGTCTTCGATCGTCCGGTTCTTTCGTGACCGCTCCGCGGCAAAAACCATGAGATGCGTTTCCAGCGTTTCCTCGGGTCCGGACAGGATCGACCGGTCGTCGCCCCGGGCCAGGGCATCGATGAAACTCCGCATCAACCCGTAATCCCCCCCGCCATGCCCGTCATCGAGCATGGCGCCGGAGGCGTTGGTGTCATAACAGACGGTTTCTTCGGTGAGATAATCCGTATGCTTGATCAGGATGCTGTTGGTCCATATTTCTCCGTGGGTTCCGAAAATGCGGGTTTCGCGTCCGCCATCCTTGTGCAGGTTGAACCCGGTCATGGTGAACGTCGCGGATTGCCCTCCTTCAAATTCCATATTGACCACCTGGTGATCCACCACGTCGTTATCGCAGGCATATACGCATCGTCCATAGGGGCCGGTGCGAAGCGCCTTGGTCACGCCCTCCACCGTGGTGTCGGTGGTGAGGACGGATACCGGCCAGCCGGTGTGCCCCTCCATCACGCGGCCGAGGTAAAGACGCTTGGCCGAGTAGGGACAGCTTGGCTCGATGGAACAGTCTAGGCAGCGGTCGGCCGCTCCCGGCGGGCGGGCCGATGCCTTGAAGTGAAAGGTATTGCCGAACGACGACACGCGCCGGCACGGCACGCCGATGATGTAGCGGATCCAATCAAGATCATGACAGCTCTTGGCCATCAGCATGCTGGAGGATTCCGATTCCTTGCGCCAGTTCCCGCGCACGTACGAGTGCGCCTGGTGCCAGTAGGTCACGGGCTCCAGGCACTGAAGGCTGACCACGTCACCGATGGCGCCGGAATCAATAATCTGTTTGATCTTCGTCGTATACGGGGTGTAGCGGAGCACATGGGCCACCGCGAGAAGCACATCGTTATCCAGTACCGCCTGCACAATGCGCTCGCATTCCTCCTCGGTCGGCGCCATCGGTTTCTCGAGTAGCATGTGATACTTCAGGGCGGCAAAGGCCAAGGCCGGTTCGGTATGCATCGCATCCTGGGTCGTGATGACCACCGCATCCGCGAAACGAGGCTTTTCGGCAGCCTCCCGCCAGTCGGTAAAGGTCTGCTCCGGGGGCACACCGCACAAGCGGGCCACGTAATTGCGGTGAAAATCACGGGGTTCCGCCACCCCCACCACCTGCACCTCATCCGGATGGGAGGCGGCATATTCGGCAACCCCGGCGCCTCGTATACCGGCGCCAAGGATTAAGAGAGTTACAGGTTTCTTCACAGGTTGCTTTCGTTTCATAAACACTTGATCGACGCACAGGTAACGCGCGTTACCTTGCGCTGATTCGGAGGTTATGTCAAGAGATTATCCACATGTGAAACAGAGCCTGCCGGCAATGGATTTACGCGGATGCCCGAATCACGAGGAAGGGCTTCACCATGGTGGTCCGCGGGGTCCCGCCGTCATGCGCAGAGGGATCCAGAATCATATCCACCATCGCCCGCCCGATGCTGTCGTCGTCGTGATCGATCGTGGTTAGTTCCGGGGAAACGGAGGTCGCCCGGTCTTCGATGTTATCAAACCCGACAACCGCCACATCGTCCGGCACCTTCATCCCCCGGCCGATCAGGCGCTTGATGAGGGCAACCGCCCAGACATCGTTGGACGCGATCACGGCATCGACCTTCTTCTCGACCACGAGGGTGTCGATGATGTCATCGATCGCCCCTTCATTCGGCAAACCGGTCCCGTCACCTTCCCACACGAGCTTCCTGTCGTACTTCATCCCCGCAGCCTCGATGCCCTGCCGGTATCCGGTGATGCGCTCGACCATCGGGTACGGCCTGGCGCTGTATACCGCCAACCCGATGCGTGTGTGCCCTTTCCCGGCCAGGTGCCGAACCGCCTCAGCGACCCCGTAGGCATAGTCCACATGAACAAAGCTGTGGTGCCCGTCGACATCCGGCTTCTTGTAAAACACAACATTATCAAGCTCCGAGAGCGCCGGCATGAGGGATTTGCAGGTGGGTTTCTCGCTGAGATGCAGACACAGCACCCCCTCAACATTCCGCGCCTTGAAATCCTCGATGTAGTCACGGACCTGGTCGTCATCATAGGTATTGGCGAGAAGCAGCCGGTATCCTTTTTCAAATGCCCGGTGCTGCATGGCAAACATCATGGTTGTCATGCGGCTGGTCGGCATGACATCGCACTGTCCATCCAGAAGAAGCCCGATCACCCGGCTCCGGGCGCCGGCCAGCAACTGCGCCGCGGGATTGGGACGGTAGCCCATCTCCTTGGCCACCTCGCGGATACGGCGGGCGGTTTCCACCGGAATGCGGTTTTTGGAAATCGATGAATCCGGGTTGAGTACAAGGGATACACAGGCGCGGGAAACGCCGACTCGTCGGGCAACATCAATCTGCCGAACCGGTGTACTGCGTTTCGTGGCTTCCTTTTTCATGCTTTTCCCCTGTACCCTCTTCCCCTTGTTCACAAAAGCGCCGGAACCATGTCGGACCCGGTCCCTCGTTTCGCGCGTTATCATGCAACCATGCCGCCTAAGGTCCTGTCAACAGCAGAGAAGCGACAGCCGCCATCCCGGCTCAACCCCGCTGTGCAGCTTTGGCGGTCCTGCGCCCAACGTTCGGAAAGTGTCACCCGGCGGCATAGATGGGTTGACATACCCAGCGACGCCCTGTACCAAGGATATATGTTAACGCGCGTTAGCACATGGGGCAGGGGGTGGATTTCATGAGGTCCGTATTTGCCGCCGCGCTCCTGCTCGCCCTGCTTTGGCCGGTCATCGGCGCCGCCGGATGGATCGAGGACCGGGACGGCACAACCGTCATCCATGTCAAGGTATTCGACCTCCCGGATCCCACCAATACCGACACCTACAACCGATCGGAAGTCGCGGGAGTCGAAGCCTTCAAGAAGCGGTTTTCCGCCATCTTCGCGGAGAAGTACCGGGATGAATACAAGGCGAATCCGGATACGTTCGGTCACTACAATTGGGACGATGTCAGGATCGAGCTGGAAAAGTTCACCGGTATCCAGGTGGAGGGCGTGGAGGTGGATCTGCTCGCCATCGCCGGCGGCCTTGCGCCCGACATCCTGTATGTCAACTTCCGGAAATCGGATACCTACATCCAGAACGGATTCCTGTATCCACTGGACCGGCCGGAGGACAAGTATCTCGCCGGCATGACCGAGGATGAAATCGAATTCCGGATTCATCCGAAGATCTGGCCGGTCATCCGGCGGAAAGGGCCGGAAGGCGAAAAGCATGTCTGGGCCATCCCTCACGGCGGTGCGCTCGGTCGGGTTGTGCTGTACCGCAAGGACCTGTTCGACCGCAAAGGCATCCCCTACCCCGATGTCAACTGGACATGGGACGACATGATGGACGCGGCCCGCAAACTCACCGACCCCAACGAGGGCACGTACGGTGTCGGCCTCGGCCGCGGAAAACATGAATCGTGGTTCTGGGTCTCCTGGCTGTGGTCCATGGGGCAGGAGGTGATGACCTACGACGAGGAAACGGACCAGTGGACGTGTGTGTTCGATACGCCGGAGGCCGCGGTCGCCCTCGACTACTATACCCGCCTCAGCGCCGAATCCTGGGTGGATGATACCGGTAAGACCCGGCGCGGCTATTCCACGAAAGATGTCAGTGATGCCGGCCAGAAGTGGGAACGCGGCGAGGTCGGCATGATCTTCTCCTATGTGGACGAAAAGGTCTTTGCCACCATCAATCCCGAGGTCACGGGCATGGTGCCCTTCCCCATCGGGCCGACCGGACACCGGGGGTCGGAGCTGAACAGCCGGATGATGGGGCTTTTCTCCGACATCAAGGAGCCGGCGGTTCGTGATGCCGCCTGGGAGTACATGCGGTTTTACGACAGCAAAGAAGCCGTCGGCATCAAGACCCGGGTCATGGTGGAAGGCGGACTCGGCCGGTTCGTGAATCCGAAATACCTCCGGATGTTCGGCTATCCGGAGATCGAGCGGTTGTCACCGAAGGGATGGAGCGAAACCTTCGAGATCGCCATCGACACCGGACGCCCCGAACCCTACGGACGGAACAGCAACATCGCCTACGACATGATGACCTTGCCGATCCAGAAGGCCGAACAGATGTCGCTCAACGACCAGCTTCCGGAAGATCCGCAAGAACGGCTGGAGGTACTGCATGGGTTGCTGATCGATGGCTGCCGGCGGGCCAACGCGGAAATGATCGGCCTGATCACCCCGCAGGAGCGACTGAAACGGCGGGTGGCGGCGGTCATCATGCTCGTTGCCATCATCATCACCTTCATCCTGGTCCTGCGGAACATCGCCCGGTCGTTCACTCCGCCCCACACCGCGGAGGGGCAACAGAAGAAGTGGGCGTTCCGAAAATATGCCTGGGCCTACATCCTGCTCCTGCCCGCGCTTCTCACCATCGCCGTCTGGCAATACGTCCCCCTGATCCGCGGCTCGATCATGGCGTTCATGGATTACCGGATTCTCGGCGAATCAACCTGGGTCGGTGTCGATAACTTCGGCGATCTTCTCTTCGACAGCTACTGGTGGCAAAGCGTGTGGAACGCCCTCCGGTACAGCTTTCTCGTCATGTCCCTCACCTTCCTGCCCCCCATCATTCTCGCCATCCTCCTGCAGGAGGTCCCCCGCGGCAAACTGCTTTTCCGGACCATCTATTACCTCCCCGCGGTGATTACCGGGCTGGTAACCATTCTTCTCTGGAAACAGTTTTATGAACCGTCGGAGCGGGGTGCGCTGAATGCCCTTATGCTGAACATCCCCATGGCCGGTTTTCTCGCTGTGGGCCTGATTCTCTTTCTTATCTGCTTCTTCTTTGCCAAACGGCTTTTGCTTCACCGGATCTTTCCCGCCATGTGGGGCTTTCTAATCGTGGGCATACTGCTGTTCTGGGCCTGTGCCGCCGTTACCGTCCCGGTCCTGCTTCCAACCGGCGAGACATTCGCGGAAGCCCTGGCATCGCTGCCCGCGCGGCTCTTTCAGCACCTGCCTGAACCGTATCGGTGGCTGAGCGACCCCGACACCGCCATGCTTTCCTGTGTGCTGCCCATGGTCTGGGCGGGCATGGGGCCGGGGTGCCTGATCTACCTTGCCGCCCTCAAGGGCATCCCCAACGACTATTACGAAGCGGCCGATATCGACGGCGCATCCTTCATCGACAAGATCCTGTTCGTCGTGTTCCCGATGCTGAAGGCGCTGATCATCATCAACTTCGTGGGCGTATTCATTACCTCGTGGTACGGAGCCGCCGGCAACATCCTGGTCATGACCGGCGGCGCTGCGAATACGGAGATCGTCGATCTCCACATCTGGTACAAGGCCTTCACCTTCCTGAAGTTCGGGCCGGCCACCGCGATGGCGTGGATGCTGGGCTTCATGCTGATCGGATTTACGGTGCATCAGCTCAGGATTCTCTCGCGGGTTGAGTTCCGCACCGCGGGCGAGGAGAAGACCTGATGGCGATCATTTCCACCATCGGCCGGCGGCACCCGGCGGTCCGGGCCATGATATTCGGCATCTACGCCGTCCTCGTTCTCGGCGCGATTTCCATGGTCTAC
This sequence comes from bacterium, assembly GCA_030432155.1. Lineage (GTDB taxonomy): Bacteria > Verrucomicrobiota > Kiritimatiellia > CAIVKH01 > CAIVKH01 > JAUIHQ01. The sequence continues at coordinate 13,908 of JAUIHQ010000057.1, forward strand.
CCCTTCCTGCTGATGATCGCGGGCAGCACCAAGAGCGCGATCGACACCCCCGATGCCCGGATCATCCCGCCCTTTCTGATCGATGACGAAGCTCTCTACCGGAAACATGTGCAGGGATTGTTTAACGAGTCTCTCCTGCAGATGCAGATGGCCTACGATCTCGATATCCCGTCGTTCATCGCACTGGAGCTCAAGACGGTCACGCCGGCGGACCGTTTTCTGGTCGATGCGTGGAGGGATTTCCTGGCCTCGACCAACATCCCCTTTTACGCTTCCTCGGCCGCATACATCCATACCCCGGTTTCCCGCGGATCCATGCCCCATAACTTCCGGGCGTTCAAGCAGCAGTTGATGGAAACCTATAACGGGGATATCGAGCGGCTCAATGCCGGCCTCGATACCGGATATGTGAACTGGAACAGTTTCTATGTGCTGCCGGAGAATTATCTTCAGCGCCGGAATGTGCCGGGATCAAGCGGACTCGACCTGGCATTCCGCGCGTTCAAGGAAACGCTTCCCGCGACCGAGCACTATTTCTTCAGCGCCGAGGGCTTCTACAAGCATGCGTTCCTGAAGACCCAGTACGGCAAACAGATTGAAGACTTCAATGAGGCCCATGATACGGCGTATGCATCGTGGGATGAGGTTCACCTCGACCGGCGTGTACCCGCGGGACCGGGCCGAACCGAGCGGGAACGGCTCGACTGGGAGGAATGTGTCCGGACCCTGCTGAACGCCCTGTGGATCCGGGCCGACCAGGAGGCCGCAGGACTGTATCGCACATTCCTGGCCGCCAAGTATCTGACCCTCGAGGCCTACAACAGTGCATACGAAACGAACTATGCGGCCTTCGATATGATCCCCTTCCCGACGGAGCCGCCGCGGCATGGCTTCGGGTATTCCGACTGGATCGCCTTTCTTCAGGGCTGGGAGGATCCCGAGTCGGGCCATATCCACATCCTTCCCCTCGAGAGCATTCATATCGAAAGCGTCGATTTCCTGTTCCGCGATTACCTGCGGCAAACCTTCGGAACCATGGATGCGCTCAACCGTGCGGCCGAAGCAACCGGGGCGGAGCCGGATGCATTCCAAAACTGGATGCGTATCCTGCCGCCCCAGCAGGCGTTTCACCTTGAAGCGTTCGAGGCATCGAAGGGCATGTTGCGATGGGAGTTCGTCAAGCGGAACTACATCGCGGTGGTCGACTTCATCGTGCTCCACGGCCGCGGGGTTATGAACACGGTCATCTACTGCCTGCTGGCGATTTTTGCCGCGCTTCTCGTCAATCCCCTCGCCGCCTATGCGCTGAGCCGCTACAAGCCTCCTTCAACCTACACCATGCTTCTGATTCTGATG
>JAUIHQ010000402.1 GCA_030432155.1 bacterium
CTGGACAGGTCCTTGGCTCCGGCTTTGACCGACAGGTAAAGTAATACCCACAGTATTTTTCTATAGGGTGCTGCCCTCGCCATACCCTATCTTATAATGAGTTAGGGTGAAATCGACAACTGTTATCGGGCTTAGCCCGGATATTGCATGAGTGGATGGGCGGAATTATAGATCTGCCTTTTCGAGTACTTGGCAGTACTATTGCGCCGAATATCGTCTGATTATTGAGGTGGGAGAAAGCCTGATACTCATCGCTTCCCACAATTCAAATAGCATCAAGTATATAAGGATTGTTTCGCATGACCCAGCCTTTCCGATAAAATTGTCATCGGCTTTCTATATAGGAAAATCACCCATGAGCACTTCTGCCGGGTAAGGCCACTTACATCAATCTGCGTGGACATGAAATACGGGCTATCGGCCTTCATGCATTCAAATCATTCGTTATGTAACTTGCCTTGGGTATGATGTCATTTCGCTCCACGTTTCCGACCATATCCTTCCGGCCCACGAGTCCCCCACGGTCATCCGCACCACCCCGCTGCCACTGTTCGACGTTCAACGCCATGTTCGAGTCTTGATCCTTCCCGTGGCGCGGGCAAGCGAGATCTTGCCCCTCCAGGGGGGGATTTGGTTGATTGGGGATTTGATGTTTGGGTAGTGGGGGCAGACCTGCGGACCCACCCCGCCCTTCGGGCACCCCTCCGGGGGAGGGGATTGTTTGTTGGACCTTCATTACATTTTTCCGGTTTCTCCTTCCGCCGGTCGGAGCGGAACGTACAACGCCAGTCCCATGGTTATGACCTACGGTCGATCCTTCACCCGAATCCGGAAGATCGTCGGCCAGCGTTTTCCGGTCACCAGAAAGGTATCGGTGTTCTCGTCGTATGCGATCCCGTTCAGAACATCCTGAGGATCACGGTTGGGAATTTCTTCCTGTAGCTTTTGAAGATCCAGCCAGGCTTTCACGTTGCCGGTTTCGGGATCGATGCGGGCGATCAGGTGGCTTTGCCAGATATTGGCATATAGATAATCGCCGGCGAACTCGAGCTCGTTGAGTCGGCTGACCTGCATCCCCACGGCCTGGACCGGTAGGGTTCGCATCATTTGCAGGGTATCCGACCGCACAATCTTGAGAACCGGCGAGCCATCACTGATCCACAGCCGCTCACCGTCACTCTCCAGTCCCCAGCCTTCCCCCCGGTACGGCAACACATCCAGCTTCTGCAGGGTTTGCGGGTCATAGACAAACACCGTATTCTCCCGCCAGGTAAGCTGATACAGGCGATCCCCGTGAATCGCCAGGCCTTCACCAAAGAATGCATCGTCAAGTTTTCTGCGCCTCAGCAGTTTGCCGGTGGCGGGGTCGAGAATCCGGATGGAGGACTGTCCATACAGTCCCGTGCTTTCATAGAGCTTGCCGTCGTAAAGTTGAAGTCCCTGGGTGAACGCTTCGGGGTCGTGGGGTATACGCTCCACGATCTCGTAGTCGAGCAACGGCAGCTCCGGACCGGGGGATGCCCCTTCCCGGCAACCGGAGAGGGCAGCCATCGTTGCCAGCACCGTGAGCGTTCGCAGAAACCTGTTCATGAACCGGGATTGGAACATTTTCCCCGCCCGTTGCCAATGTCCGAGCCGCAGCGCTTGACGAACGGCGTGAATGTGTAATCTTGAGCATTTCCTGCTTCAACGTGTCTACGCATACCAACATGAACGTCCGATCCGGCATAAGCACCTGGTTGTTCCGCATCATCGGCGCGGCAGGGGTATCCGCCCTCACCCTCGGGGCGATGTTTCTCCTTGTCGATAAAACGGGGGAACGTGACCAGGCGGCGGCGATCATTGATCTCGTCGGCAAGGTCATACCCGGTTTTCTTGCCGTGTATCTTGTCTGCACCTTCGGACAGGCTTGGTTCCGCTCCCTCCGGTACCGGTTGCTGTTGAAGGCCGGGGGAGAGAAGGACGTTCCCTCCCGCGGCCACATGCTGCTTGTCACCCTCAGCCGGAACATGTTTGTCGACCTGCTGCCCGCCCGGATCGGCGAACTCAGTTACATTGCGATGCTGAACCGGGGCTACCGGGTCGGAGGCGATACCGCGATCACCTCCCTCGCCGTCAGCTTCGTGTTCGACATGGTCGCACTGGCCCTGGTGCTCGTCCTCATTTCCGCCGGGATGATTCTCCAATTCCAGTTTCCGCTCTGGATGCTGATCGGCATGGGCATTCTCGCCGTGATGATCGTCATCCTGTTTGTCATTCTCTTCTTCGGCTCGCAATGGACCGCGGCCCGGCTGGAGACGATCCGCGGCGTGAAAATACCCGGATGGAACAAAGCGGTCCGATTCGTCCGCCGCACCGCCGATTCGTTCCAGCATACGGCCCAGGCCGGGGTGTTCGGTCCGACACTGGGCCTTTCCCTGCTGGTCCGCGGCTTCAAATACGCCGGGCTGTATGCCGCCTTCCTGGCCGTGACCTGGCAGACCTATCCCGGGCTTGTCGAGGCAGGGCCCTTCCATGCCCTCCTGACCCTGATCTCGGCCGAGGCAACCGCCTCCCTGCCGATTCCGTCATTCATGAGTTTTGGAGCCTACGAAGCAGGAGGAACCGCCATGTGGACATTGCTGGGTTTCAGCGCCGCCGATGCCCTGATCGTGATGCTTGCCGTACACATGGCGAGCCAGATTGTGGATTACAGCCTCGGGGGCGTCGGACTTCTACTTTTCTCCCTGTTCGGAGGAACACGCAAGGCGCAGCCGGTTCCCGTAGCACCCGGACGCACCTACC
>JAUIHQ010000403.1 GCA_030432155.1 bacterium
CAAGTTCTTATACATTGCCCGGGCATCTGCCGGCGAGGTTCGGAGTATGACGTACATTGCTCTCGATCAGGACTATTTTCCCGCCCAAGAGTGTGATCATATCCAGAGCCTTTGTCGACGAGCGAGTGCGCTGTGCTGGAGCCTTATCAAGGCCAGGTCAAAGCATCTGGGTCTTGCTTCCAAATTGCAGATCGCATTGTTTCTAGCACTTATCCCGGTCATGCGAATGGTCAGCGGTTGAATGCACATTCAACTCCGAGTAAGTGCGTTCTCATAATATGCAAATCGTTGTAACAGGTGCAAAGGGTTTTCTGGGGCAGAGGGTCGTCGAATGTCTGGCACAACGGGACCATACAATCGTTGCCATAGATCGAATAGACCCTCAGGTAACCCACGACAAGAATGTCATCTATCATCAGGCAGATATAACTGACCCCCAAGCCCTTCTACCTTCGGTCCCCTTTCCCCCTTCACCCCTTTCCCCCTTCACCCCCTTTACCCTCCTCCACCTCGCCTGGGATATGCGGCGGCATCTTGGGTATGGGGTGCAGGCGGAGCAGGTTCGGGTTGCGGCTTCGATGCTGGAAGCATGGCAGGATAAGGGGCTGGCGCGGGTGGTGATCATGGGGTCAGCCGAGGAGTATGGTAGCCGCGAGGGCAGGATCCGGGAGGAGGATCCGCCGGTCGGCGTATTGTCCCCCTACGGGTGGGGCAAGCGAGCGTTGCATGATCTCGCTCAATCCTGGTCTTCCCGGTCCGGTATTCCGGTTACATGGCTCCGGCCGTTCATTGTGTACGGCCCTGGTCAGCGCGGTGACATGATGATCCCCTATGCCGTGCGCTGTGCCCGGGAGGGAGTCGATGCAGAGTTCACTGACGGAACGCAGAAGCGTGATTTCGTGCATGTGAAGGATGTCGCGGCGGGAATTGCTGCGGCTGCCACCGTGGAAACCAGCGGATTTCAAGCCTTCAATCTGGGGCGAGGCGAACCGGTGGAAGTCCGAAAAGTCCTGATGGAGATCGCACGCGGCTTTGATGCTGAAGACCGGTTCCATCTCGGAGCCCGCTCCCGGCGCCCGGGAGAGCCGGAGGTACAGGTTGCCGATACCACCAGAGCCACGTCGGATTTGAAATGGAGCGCGCGAATCGGATGGCAGGAAGGGATCCGGTCAGTTATTGGCGCCCCATGATCGAGGTCAGAGGTCAGAAAGAATGTGTTTTTCTCGCTTGCAGTGAATGTCAAGAAAATCAGGGTTCAATTTGAAACCTGAAACCTGAAACCTGAAACCTGAAACCTGAAACCTGAAACCCGAATCTCGAAACCCGAATCTCGAATCCCGAAACCAAGAACATGACAGACTCTAACATCATTCTCGGCGCCGGTCTCACCGGCATCGGTTGTGCCCGGCATTTGCCGGACTCGGTAATTTATGAAGCGCGGGAGCATCCGGGCGGGCATGTATATTCACACTCGCAGGGCGGCTATCATTTCGATGAAGGCGCGCATATCTGCCATGCCACGGACCCGGACTGGCTGGATCAGCTCTACCGGAATGCCGGCGATGTGGTGAACATGAAGCAGAGCCGGGTTGGGTACTACTGGCACGGACATTGGGGAACATACCCGGTTCAGAATCATCTCCGCGATTTGCCGGTTGAGCTTCGGATCCAGGCGCTCAAGGAGATCGTCCACGCCCATGTTGATCGGGATGAAGCAATACCGGCCAGCTATGCGGACTGGTGCCGTTCCCAGTACGGGGAGCTTCTGACCGAGCGTTTTTATCGTGAATACACGGAGAAATACTGGCGGATGGATATGGAGGACATGGATGTCGACTGGCTGTCCGGCCGCCTCCTGCCCTCGCAGCTTGACCGGATCCTGCACGGCGCCATTGCCCCCATGGAAGAAAAGCAATCCGTGTTTGCCACCTTCCATTATCCGGCCCGAGGCGGTTTTTTTGCGTTCTTTGAGCCGTTTTACCGGGATGTGGATATCCGGCAGGGTAAGCGCATGGTGTCCGTGGATCCGGCCGGCCGGAAGGTAACGTTTGCCGACGGCGAGTCAGCCGGCTATCGAAATCTGATCAGCACGATTCCGCTCAACGACCTCGTTCGGGCCATGCCGGATAGTCCCGATGCGATCCGAAAGGATGCAGAATCGCTTCGGCACACGCAAATGATCGGTGTCAACCTCGTGGTCCGGAAACCGGCCCTTACGCCCTATCACTGGTTCTATGTATATGACCGTGATATCGATGTCTCACGGGTCAAGGTCCTCAGCAATGTCATTCCCGACAGCATGAACGGCCATGTCACGATTCTCCAGACCGAGATCTTCCGGCGGGATGATGAGGCGTATGATGTTGAGCGACTCAAGGCGAAGGCAGTCTCCGATCTTTCCGAATTGCTATCTTTTGATCCTGAAACAGACCTTCAATCCGTGGATCATGTCATCGCGTCCCATGCCTATACCATTCCCACGCTCGGGCGGCAGGCATCGGTTGACCGCATCCATGGATGGCTCGCGGATCAGGGCATATATTCCGCGGGTTTGTATGGTAGGTGGAAATATATCTGGTCAAACCAGGCATACGAAGATGGAAAGAAAACAGCACTGGCGTTGAAGGGTGAGTAGATCCGGCGGAAGACAACATGCTCGTTTAAACAAGACCGGCGACCCACCCCGTCTCCGCGGTTGCGGAGCCACCCCTCCGGGGGAGGGGATCCGGTGGTTGTGTGGTTCAGGCGGTTGTTGAACATTCCGCAATGCATCAGCAGC
>JAUIHQ010000404.1 GCA_030432155.1 bacterium
GGTCCCGCATCCGGTTCCTCCGCGGGCGGCGGCGGGTGATCGGCCGGCAAATGCCCGGTATCGTCCGGGCTTAACAGGGTAAAATGGATGGACACACCGCGGTGAATCACGTCCTCCACGAGCTTCTGGATCGCCCGCTTTGCCTTGCTGTGCTCCAAGCGTTCCTGGACATCACCGAATTCGGGATCGATCCCGATGGTCAGCGCGTCGTGGGTCAGTTGCACCGGGCGGGTATCCTTGAGACAGCCTTTGGCGAGGGGAACCATATGCCCGAGCTTTTCCGTGAATACCGGCCATTTGTGGAGCAGCGTGGCGAGCTGCATCCGGCACTCTCCGTCCTTAACCTCAGCGGTTACCGGCGTTTTTTTTTGAGCCGGCGGTTCGCGCATCTCAACCGGCGGAGGCGCCTCCGGTTCGGTCGACCGGGGGGCCGGCGACGGAGCGGCCACACCCACGCCGCTTTCCTTGAGCGCCGCGAGGGCTTTGAGAACCTCATCCAGCGTGGATGCCGATGCTGCCCGGGCCGCCCGCAGGAGCGCCATCTCAAGGATGGTGCGGCGGGACAGGGCGTAGCGCAGTTGCCCCTGGGCCTCGAGCAGAATATCGATCACGCGGTTGACCCGGTCAGGGTCGGCCCCGGCCGCAGCCTTCTTCAGCGCGTCGAGCTGGGCGTCCGTCACATCGAGTCCGGACAGCTTGTCGCCGGTATACAGCACGATCAGGAGATTGCGGAAATATTCCAGCAGCTCCAGCGAGAGGCGCTGCAAATCCTTCCCCGCCTTGTCCTGCTGATCCACCCGGGTCAGGATGCCCGGCATGTCCCCGGCGAGGATGGCGACCGCAAGTTCTTCGATGGATGCACGAGAAACTAGGCCGAATACCGACAGGACATCCTCTTCGGTCAGTTTTTTGCCTCGGAACGAGATCAACTGGTCCAGCGAGGATTCCGCATCCCGCATGCCCCCTTCGGCGCCGCGGGCGATGGCGAGAAGGGCGTCGCCGGTAATCGTGACCTTCTCCGCCTTGGCGATGGATCCGAGGTGATCGGCGATATCCGTGGTGGAAATCCGGCGCAGGTCGAATCGCTGACAGCGGGAAAGAATGGTGGCCGGAACCTTTTGCGGCTCGGTGGTGGCAAAGATGAACTTGATATGTCCCGGGGGTTCTTCCAGCGTCTTCAGCAGGGCGTTGAACGCCCCGGACGACAGCATGTGCACTTCGTCGATGATGTAGATCTTGTAGGGGCCGCGGCTGGGGGCATAGGCCACGCTGTCCCGGAGGTCGCGCACCTGCTCCACGCCGTTGTTCGAGGCGCCGTCGATTTCCATCACATCGAGATTGCTGCCGGTGATGATTTCCCGGCAGGAGTCGCATTCGTCACAGGGGGAGGCGTCTTTCCGGTTCGGACAGTTCAGGGCCTTGGCGAAAATGCGGGCGATGGAGGTTTTCCCCACGCCCCGGGGGCCGATAAAAATATAGGCATGGGCCACGCGATCCGAGTCGATCGCGTTTTTCAGCGTCTGCACGACATGCCCCTGCCCGATCACCTGATCGAACTGCTGGGGCCGCCACTTCCTTGCCAGTACTTCGTATCCCATGATGTTTATCCGCAAAAAGCATGCCCCGCGAGGGCTGGCCAGGTTCATCTACGGCGCCCGGAACACATGGCTACCGTTGCTACCTTCCGGTCCTGGCGGGGTTCACCCGCGCTCCGTCGCATAGAGCCCGGCCAAACCACCCGCGAGACATGCAAAATCATCTCAAATCGCCATCCTACCGCCATACCGTTCCATAGGCAAGGATTGGTGTGGATCGCCCACCAAACCGCTTGTCCTGCAGGCGGCTGCGTGCAAGAGTATGGCCATGCGTATTTTAATCAGCAACGATGACGGCATCCACGCCCCCGGTATTCATGCCCTCTACGATGCGGTCAAGGATCTCGGCGACATCACAGTAGCGGCCCCGGATACGGAACGCAGCGCGGTCGGACATGCCATCACCCTGTCCGACCCCATCAAGTGCCGGGAGGTGGAAAAAAACGGTGAATTTTTCGGGTATGCGATCGGCGGCACCCCCGCGGATTGCGTCAAGCTGGCGATCTACAGCCTTCTCGACGAAAAGCCGGATCTTGTCATCAGCGGTTTCAACCTCGGGCAGAACGTAGGGATCAGCGTCATTTACTCCGGCACGGTCTCCGCGGCGACCGAAGGTACGATCCTCGGCATCCCCAGCATCGCGATTTCCCTCTGCACCTTCACCGAGCCCATCTGGGAAACCCCGCAAAAGGTCATCCGGACCCTGATCGAGCGATTCAAGACAACCGGCCTCCCTCCCGAAACCCTCATGAACGTGAATGTTCCCAACATTCCGTTCGACCGCATCAAAGGATACCGGACCACGACCATGGGCCGTTCCCGGTTTGAGGAAATCTTCCACAAGCGCACCGACCCCCGGGGCCGGGCCTACTACTGGATGGACGGCGAGATGTCCCTGTATGACGGCCAGCAGGATACCGATGTCCAGGCCGTGGACGAACATTTCGTCTCCCTCACCCCCCTCTGGTTTGACCTGACCCATTACCAGGTCATGGACGAATTCCGCGGCGGCTGGGACGGCATTCCGAAGGCTTGACACCTTCCGCCCCGTTCGCTACCAATCTCCTTCCTTTTGGACCGGATTCCGGTCCCGCGGCGAAGCGCGGGGGGTTAGCTCAGTTGGGAGAGCGTCTGAATGGCATTCAGAAGGTCGTGGGTTCGACTCCCATACCCTCCACCAGC
>JAUIHQ010000405.1 GCA_030432155.1 bacterium
GCATTTGTCATCTCGTCGCCCACCACCGGCATGGGACAGATTACCCTTTCCGGACTGAACCCCAATGCGATGTATGATTTCAGCTTCCTGTCGCTTCGCGATCATATCAGCACCAACTTCGACTACCGCTGCCGCTTCACCTTCCGGGGCGCCGGCGATCCCGTCTCCTTCAGCGCCAACAGCACCAGCAACGGCTACATCCACAAGGTCTTCGGCGTTCGGGCCGATGCCGGCAAGCGCATCCGAATCGATGTCAGCCCGGTGGATTTTCCCACCGGATATGTGTTCGCCATCATCAACCTGATGGAAATCCGCGAGTATCCATCCCCGTCGGTTTTCCTCATGGATTTTTCCGAGGATCCCACCAACACCTACCGATCGGGGGAGAGCTGGAACCTGATCAACAACACCAATGCCGATACGTTTGTCCTGTCCGATGTCAACGGAAGCAGCACCGCCGGGTACAGCATGTCCAAGGATGGAAATCTTTCGAAGTACCGTCCCGGCAACGACGATCTGCCCGGCGGGTTTTCCTATGAAGCGGAGGATACCGCCTTCGCCATCAGCGGCACCTCGACCCTGACCTTCTCGGGCCTCGACACCAACGCGGTGTACGACATCACGTTCCTCACCCGGCGTGATCCGGTCTTCGGCGGATTCGATTATTCGGGGTATTTCATCTTCGCCGGGGCGGACCCCGCGGTGACCAATTATGTGAACGGCGCGACAAACCGGACCTTCACCACGGAGCGGGGCATTGTGCCGGACGGGGCGGGAGAGATCACCATGTCCATGGCGCCGGGTCCCTTGGCCGGTAATGATTTTCATCTTCTGAATCTTGTCCGTTTGATCAAGGCCGGCACTCGTACCGGCGGGGTATCGGTCGATGGCTCCGACGACGATGCCGACGGGGACGGTATGGTAAACATCGTCGAATATGCCCAGGGATTCGATCCCTCGGTCGATAACGGCAACCCGCTCGGTGACGCGGTGGCGGTGGAGAACGGATCAACCCGCTTTGCAACCGAGTACCGCCAGAATCTCGAGGCCAAGGACGTAAGCTTTGTTGTGGAGCGGGCGACCAGCCTGACCAGCCCGAACTGGGCGGTCGACGGCTCACTGTCCCAGACCGTAACCGCCAGTACGGCGACCAGCCGCACCATTCGCCTTGAGCGCACGGTCAGCGATTCGCTGTATTTTCTCAAGGTCGGCGTGGTGTCCGGCGGAACCACCAATTACATGACACCGGTCGGCTACCAGCAGCTCAGCCTCGACGAGGGGCGCAGCTTCATTGCCGTTGCCTTCCCGTCATCCACGGCCACGTTCGAGAGCGTGTTCGGCACCAACCAACTGCCCGCGGCCGATACCGCGGCCGGCGCCACCGCGGTGGATGTCTGGAACCAGAACGCCCAGTCGCTGACCAACCGGTACTGGTTGTCCGACGCCGTCGGATTCGAAGGCTGGCGGGTCGATCCGACCTTCGACGCCGCCAACGAGATCGAGATCGATGCCGCGAAGGGCCTCATTATCACGATCCGTTCCGGCGAAGGCGCCCAGGCCCCGGTGATTGCCGGACCCGTGCCCACCGAAGCCGTCACCCAAACCGTGATCGACAATGGCTATACTCTCGCCGCATCGCCCTATCCGGCCGCGGTCAGCCTCGCCGACAGCGGTCTTGAGTCCAGCGGTTTTGTCGGCGGGGCCAATGTCGTGTTTTCCGATAGCATCCTGTTCTTCAATCCGGAGACCGGTCTGTTCGACACCAAGGTGTGGCTGGACAGCAATGGGGATATCTGGCGAAACGCATCCGATGCATCGGTGGCGACCCGGACCCTCCAGCCCGGCGAATCGTTCTTGATCCGGCGACGAAATCGAGGCTCGGATCTCACGTGGATCAACCCCTTACCCTACAGTGTGCCATGATGAAGTACCTGCTCAAATCTTCCTGTGCGGCCGTCGCGGTTATGTCGGTGATGCTTGCCGGCTCCGGGTTCGGAGAAGGTATCAGCGCCCCGCTCGACGTCACCTGTTCCGCCCCGGTATTGGGGCCGGACGGCAATCCTCTGACTGGCGCCAATCCCTCCGCCAAGCGGTTCGGCTTCAAGTCGGCGGCCGGCACCTTGGTTCAGGTGCTTGACGCCGGTCCGAACGGCGTGGCGGATTGGCCGAACGCCGACGGCACCCCCGGGGGCGACGATACGGTCTTTGCCACCACCGCCATCGGACAGGGCATGGCTCCGAACCTGTTCAACAGCGGACGGTTCTCATCGTCCATTCATCCTCCGCCGCCGGCCGGCAGCAAAATGTTCATCCGGATCTTCAACGCGGAGTCAGCCACCAACGCAACCCGGTGGGGCCAGTCCAATCTATACACCATGGAGGCCTGCGCGGTACTCGACGCATCGAAGCTCGGTCTGTGGGGTGTAACTCAGCCGAAAACCGCGGATCCGCAGACGACCGACAGCGATGGCGACGGCTATACCGATTACCAGGAGTTCATCGCCAACACCGATGCCGTCAGCAAGGGCGACATGCCGCTGACCCGGAACATCCATGTTGCGGGTACAGTTCAAATCGACGCCCGGGCCGGCCGAATCTACCGGCTGATGCGGCGGAGCGGCGGCTTGGATGACAATGGATCATGGAACGTGGTTGCTTCCAGCGGTGTGCTGACCATGAATCAGAACCTCATCCTCGCCGATCCCAACCCGCCGGAAGACGGCGCCGCGTTTTATCGGATCGAGGTCGTGAGCCCGTAATCATGGGTTGTTCGGA
>JAUIHQ010000058.1 GCA_030432155.1 bacterium
GCGGCAAGACGGCGGATGAAGTCATAGGCGACGCCGTGGGTCTGGTTCGGGCCCACCACGTTGGCGAACCGGAACACCACGCCCTGCATGTCGAACATGAAACTGTAGGCGCTGATCAGCGACTCGCAGGCCAGCTTGCATGCACCGTAGGTCGATACCGGCACCATGTGGTCGTAGTCTTCAGGAATCGGTTCGGGGGGGACCTCACCGTATACCCCGCTGCCCGAGGTAAAGAAGATGCGTTTGACCCCGTTCTTCCGCATGGCCTCGAGCACATTCCGGGTTAAAAGGGTTCCGTTTCGGAAATCGACATCCGGGTCCTCGGCTGCACTGGCAATGTCGGAATTGGATGCCAGGTGGAAGACGGTGTCATGGCCCGGCATCACCGCCTCGACTTCCCCCGGGACCTGGGCGTTCCCCTCGACAATGGTCAACCTCGGATCATTGACGCGCTCCCCGAAATGCCATCGGCGGCCGGTGGAAAAATTGTCGAATACGGTGACCTGCCCATTCGTTGTGTCGAGAAGTCGATTCACGAGATGGGCGCCGATAAAGCCGGCCCCTCCGGTCACCAGGTACCGGGTTGATGCTGCTTCATTCATGGTATTCCGTAGATTCCAATCATTGGAAATTCCGGACGGTAGCATGTCCAACCATTGGAAAAAAGCCGGGAAGCACGCACCGGAATCAGAACTGGTCCAGGGGGGTAAGATCGCTGACCACCCGCGTACCCTGGGGGGACGGGAAGTAGTCGATCCGAGGCATTTTCTCCTCCGCCATGAAGGCATCCAGCTCCTTGGCCCTGTCCGGGCAGTAGAGCATGAGAAAACCGCCGCCCCCGGCGCCGATCAGCTTGCCGCCAAGCACCCCGTAGTCCTTCTTCACCTTGTCGTAAAGCTGGTCAAGGGTGGAAAGGCTGATGCTCTTTGACATCTTACGTTTGTTCATCCAGTGCTCATCCATCAGCGTAGCGAACGCATCGAGGTCGCCCTGTTCAAACTTGGCCTTGATCTCTTTGCCGAGTTCCTTGATGCGGAGAAGGCTGTCCACGACCTGCTTGTGGTCGGCCCGGTCTGCCTTGCGGGCCGCTTCATCCTGGGTTTTCAGAACCGCGGTGGCCGAGCGCTGGACGCCGGTGTAGTAGATGCGGGCTTTGGAGACCAGCTCGGTGATCACGCTGAAATCGACGGGAACGGTTTCGACCGAAACATGTCCCTTCTTATCGATGTCCAGCACCCGGAAACCGCCGAGGGCGGCAATATACTGGTCCTGCTTGCCCACCGGCTCCTTGAGAATATCCATCTCGATCCTGCAGGCCTCGGCCGCGATTTCCATCGGATCAATCGGAAGCTGCTGGTAGGACCGGATCGCGTTGAGGATCCCGACGAGATAGGAGCCGGACGACCCGAGGCCCGATTTGCCGGGCATGTCGGCAATGCTGGTCAGCTCAATATTTTCCCGCAGGTTATGCATGCGCAGGGCTTCTCGGGCCAGCGGGTTGCGGATTTCATCGATCGAACTCACCGTCTCGACCTGGCTGTACCGGATCACGATTTTCCGGTCGGCCACAGACCGCCGGTTCAGCATGATGTACATGAACTTGTTGATGGCCATGGTGAACACATAGCCGCCGTGCTCCTCGTAAAAGGACGGGAGATCGGTGCCGCCGCCGCCAAGGGTGATTCGGAAAGGGGTTCGGGTGATGATCATGTCAGTGCCTCCTCAATCAATGCTGAACCCGCTCTTCAGTGCGTCGTTGTAGAACATCTTGACCGTATCGAGGGACAGGTCGCTGAGGCTCATGTTGAATTTGGACGCCTTGGCGAGAATGTCGGGGGTGATGGTGATGATGTGGCATCCCATCTTTTCGGCCTGAATCAAGTTGAACACTTCGCGCGGGCTGGCCCACAGGAGCTCGGCCGCGGGAAGGGGTCGGATAATCTCTAGCGATTCCTTCATGTAAGGCAGCGGATCACGGCCGGTGTCGGCAATCCGGCCCGCGAATACGGATACGAACGCCGAGACATCGGGTTGAAGGGCGGCCGCGACATCGCGTACCTGCTGAAGCGTCAGGATCGCGGTGATGTTGAGCTTGATCCCCCGCCTGGCAAGATCGGCGATGAGTGGGCAGCAGGATTCGCCCTTCGTATTGGTAATGGGAATTTTGACGTGCACGTTCTCGGCGAGTTCCGCCAGTTTGAGCGCCTGCTCAAGCATACCGTCGGGATCATCCGAAAAGACCTCGAACGAAACCGGCAGGTCGGTCACCACCCGCAGAACCTCTTCGGCAAAGGTCAGGTAGTTCGTGATGCCGGCCTTGCTCATCAAGGTTGGATTGGTGGTGAAGCCTTTGACGATTCCCTTCTGATATGCCTCGATGATTGAGTCAAGATCGGCGCCGTCGGAGAAGATTTTGATCTTCAACTCTTCAAGGCTTGGTATCTTTTCATCCTGGTCCATAACGTCACTCCCTGACTTCCCCTTGTGCGGGGGTGATTACTTCTCCGATGCCGCCGCGGATTCCCACTTGGTCTGGACCGCTTTCAGCTTGGGGTGGGTCACGATGATGTGCCCGACCACGGAATGAAATGATTCGGTCAGCGGGGTAATATGATCGTCATTCACCGTGGGGATCAGCACACAGGCGTCGGCAACCTTCGCGGTATAGCCGCCGGTGCGGCCCACGACGCCGACGACCTTCGCGCCGGCTTTTTTGGCGGTCATCAAGGCTTCCACCAGGTTGGGACTGATGTTGCGTTCCGCGTCGCCGCCGCCGACCGAAAGCACAAATACCACGTCGTTCTCACGGATGTGGCTGCCGGTAAGCCAGGCGGCAAACACACTGGACCAGCCTTCGTCGTTGGTCCGGGCCGTCAGCTCGGCCACATTGTCGGTCGGGGCATAGGCTTCGAGAAGGGTGATTTTCCGAAGGTCGTTGACGAGGTGAGAGCCCGATGCCGCACTGCCCCCCACCCCGAGGACAAATACCCGGCCCTGCTTCTCCCGGGCGTCGGCGAGAATATCGACGATGGCATCGACCTGATCTGCAGGGAGCTTCTGAAGAACCTCAATGGCTTCCGATATAAACGATTGCGTGAATTCCATGTCAGGATGATTACCGGTCGGCACGTCATCCGTCAAATGCTTATCTGGGGGCCGGAGACCGGTTGGTTGACCCGAAGGCCCGCGATGTTTTCGACCCTCTTGACCGTCTTTGATTACTTCAGCGGCCAGTCGCGAAGAATCCGTTCGGTTTCCTCGTGATGTTGCGTTTCGTCACGGATCATGTCATCCAACTGCACCACCAGCCCCTTGTCGCCGAAGGCTTCCGCTTCCCGGGCCCGTTTTGTGTAGTTCTTTACTGCCCGTTTCTCGGCTTTGGCCACAGCCTTGACCATGTCGATATTGGATGAGGCTTTCTCGACCTCGCTCGGCACCGTCGTGGGTTCGCCCCCGAGGGCGGTGATTTTGTTGGCGAGGAACTGCGCATGGCCCTGTTCGTCGATGACTTCATCAAGGAAGAACTTGGACAATTCGGGGCGATACGGGCCGGTGGTCTTGGCGGCGTAGGTGATGTATTGAATGATCGCCGCCAGCTCGTCCGCCAGGTCGTCGTTGAGATTCTTGATCAACTGCTTTTTGGTGATTTTCGCCATGATGTACTCCCTTCATGAAAGCATGGGGATAACAGTACCATACGGCGCCGCATCTCTCAATGATCAAGCGGGTCGTATTATGAGGCCACGGCTCGCGGGCCGCTCGCCCTCCCGGGTGGGTGGATGAGACAAGCGGGAGGGGGGGGATCATGGGGGTATGGGGGGCAATGTTAAAATTCCGAACAGTTGAAAATGATCCGGTATACACAGGCTTCGCTGCGGCAGACCAGCTTGCATTTTTCCTGGATTAGAGGCGCGCCGCAGGACGGGCAAACGGTGTCGACGGTGGAATCGGATTCGTCCGATTGCCGATCTGTTTGTTCCGCCGCCATGCTATTGTTCATCCCGCTCGGCGGCCGAGGGACCAGCCGCCTTTTACGCTCCATCAGACCGTTTTCGTCTTGCCGTCTGCGACGTAGCGGATTTCGTAGAGGTCTTTTCGGCGGTCGTTGAAATTCTGGGTTGTTCCCTTGTAACGATGGCGCCGCAGAAGCTCGATATCGACATCATGTATGACGATGGTTTCGATGTTGGGATTGCTTTCGGCGGCCACCGCTTCCCGGCTGAAGGGGAAATCGGCGGGGGTGAAGATGCCGGCCTGGGCGTAATGGATGTCCGCGTTGTTGACGAACGGCAGATTCCCCACCGGCCCGGCGACCGCAACATACATGTGATTCTCAATACAGCGGGCGAGGGCGCAATGGCGCACCCTCAGATAGCCGTACCGTTCATCGGTGTTGAAGGGTACAAAGATGATCTGTGCGCCCTTCTGAGCCGCAATCCGGGACAGCTCGGGAAACTCGATATCGTAGCAGATGTTGATGGCGATCCGCCCGCAGTCGGTGTCAAACACCTCCACCTTTTCGCCTCCGGTGACGCCCCACCATTTCCACTCAGCGGGGGTAACATGAATCTTGTATTGCTTGCCGATCGTTCCGTCGCGGCGGAAGAGGTAGGCGATGTTGTACAGGTATTCATCCTCCACCGCGAACTGGGATCCGCCGATGATGTTGATGTTGTAGCGGATGGCCATCTCCGAGAACATTTCCAGGTACTGGGGTGTGAATTCGGCCAGTTTACGGGCAGCATCACCCGGTCGCTTGGTATCGCAGAAGGACAGGAGCTGGGTGGAGATCAGCTCTGGGAACAGCACGAAGTCACATTTGTAATCGGACGCGGTATCGACAAAGAACGAGCATTGCTTCCGGAAGTCGTCGAACGACTCGATGGTCCGCATCTGATACTGAACGCAGGCGATGCGAACGACCTGCACGGGACGGATGGATCGTTTTTTGTAGGGTTTGTAATCGACATTGGTCCATTCGAGATAGGTCGCCCACCCCGCGCTGTCTTCATCCGACGGCAGGTATTCGGGAATGAGCTGTTTCAGTTCGAACCCGTTGGCGAGCTGGGTGGTCAGGACCAGGTCATACAGCGTGCTGTCCTCGACATTTTCCACGTATTCGTGCGCGGTCATCTTGTCCTTGTGCTTCCCGTAGCCCGGAATGCGGCCGCCGATGACGATGCTCTTGAGGTTCTTGTCGCGAACGAGCTGCTTTCGCGCCTCGTACAGGCGCCGGGCCAGCTTCATCCCCCGGTAATCCGGATCGACCATGATTTCGATGCCGTAGAGGGTGTCGCCTTCCGGATCGTGATTCCGGATGTACCCGTTGTCGGACATTTCTTTCCAGTTGTGCCACTCGGAATAGAGGTCGAAGTCGACGATCAGGCTGGTGGAGGAAGCGACGACCTCGCCGTCGTACTCAACGCAGATCTGTCCATCCGGAAAGTGCTTGAGCTGACTGTCGAACTGCTCGCGGCTCCAGGGCAGCATGCTGGGAAAACACTTCTGCTGGAGTTCCACGATACGCTCGAAGTCCTCGGGTTTGATGGTACGGGTACGGATGTGGCTTTCAAATTCGCTGAGGTTCAGTTCGTCGTTCGCCATGGTATCACTTCCTTGTCTGGACCGGTTTGCGCCGGCTGGGAAACAGAGTCCTGCAGATCCGGCATTTCGTTCCGTCGCACCCGCGGGCGGTGCAATGCTCCCTCCCATAGAGAATAATCTGAATATGAAGCTTGTTCCATCGGTCCCTGGGAAAGAGTTTTTTGAGATCCCGTTCGGTCTGCTGAACATTCCGGCCGTCGGTGAGTTTCCACCGTTGAGCCAGTCGGTGAATGTGAGTATCAACCGGGAACGCGGGCACACCGAAAGCCTGGGCCATCACGACCGATGCGGTCTTGTGCCCCACCCCCGGCAACGCTTCCAGCTCTTCAAACGTTTTTGGCACCTGACCGCGATGCCGTTCGAGAATCCGGCCTGACAGCCCGTGAATGGCTTTGGCCTTGGCCGGTGCGAGGCCGCAGGGGCGGATGATGGACTCGATGTCCTTGACGGAGAGTTTGACCATCTTGTGCGGTGTGTCGGCCCGGGCAAACAGCTCGGGGGTGGTCAGGTTGACCCGGGCATCGGTGCATTGCGCGGACAGGAGAACCGCCACCAGAAGAGTATACGGATCCTTGTGATCGAGGGGGATTGTCACCGATGGATACAGCTCCTCCAGCATCTGTGCCGCTGTATCCGCTCGTTCCTGTTTGGTCATAAGGAGCGACTCACCCGGAGGGTATGGGCTGACTGAGATCCTCGGTTACATCCGCATTGGGATTCGGCCGTTGGGTGTGAAAGATGTTCTCCCAGGCCACCGGCTCTTTGAGCGCACGGGTAAACACGATCACCATCATGCCTTTACGGATGATGAAATCCGAGGCATTCCCTTCCCCGCCGGTATGGAACCAGAACGTTCCGCCCTCCGCGGTATTCACCCAGATCCTGGCCAACGGCGAGGAATCCGTGTCTTTTTTCGAAGCGAAGATGCGGATCTCATCCGCGTCCTTGAACAATGCCGCCCCGATGATTCCCGCCTCGATCAAGCCGAGGTCGGCCAACGGGACATCCATCGGCGCATCAGTCGTGAGGGCATTGTAGATACCGCCGGGCTGAAGCGTATCGGTGACCGGATACGGAGTCGGGCTTACCGCCCCGGCAGTCAGCGCAAGCGCTGCACACAGACTGGCAATGGATAGGATTCGCATACGAAGAGTATACCCTGCCGAAGTCGGCGTGACAACCCGAGGTTGAACCGGGAAATGCCGTGCGATCCCGGCTTGCATCCCCCGGCCCGACCCTGCTATACATGCCGCCCTCAGATTCATGCCTGATGGGGCGGTAGCTCAGCTGGGAGAGCGTCGCGTTCGCAATGCGAAGGTCGAGGGTTCGATCCCCTTCCGCTCCACCAGCCTTCGCTCTTCGCTACGCTCCGAGCTACGGCTTGGCATGCCAGCCAACTCCATAGCGTAGCGAAGAGCGAAGGCTGCCACGCCGAAGCCATGCGGAGGCGGGCCAAACTGCATTCGCTACGCTCCGAGCGAAGGCTGGCAGCCGGCCGGTCGGTGAAGCAAGAAGCATATGCGGCGGCCAAGGGACCGCCCCCCTCGAGGCGCGAAGCGCACCTGCATTTCATCCTTCATCCTTCCTACTTCAACCATCCCTCCGCCCGTGGTCGTAGCCGCGGTGAGGGAACAGCTCTTCTGTGCCGTCGGGGTGGCGAAGGTGGAGGTTGCCGGTGCGGTGATCGATGAAGCCGATTCGGGTGCAGGGAATGGACTGGGTTTCGGCCCAGGCGGCTTCGAAGGCATCCGCCTTCGGTTCGGGGATGGTGAAGAGAAGCTCGTAGTCCTCGCCGTCGCACAGGGCATGTTGGACCGCCTCGTCCTCCGTCCATGTGCCGCGTACGCCGGACCGCACCGGCAGATGCCCGGATTCCACGACCGCGCCGACTTCACCGGCCGTCATGATATGGCGAAGATCGGTGGCGAGCCCATCGCTGATATCCATCATTGCGGTCGGCCAACCCTGCTCCCGCAACCATCGGCCTTCCCGGATCCTGGGTTCAAACGTGAGGTGGTGTCCGTGGATGCTGCCGCCGAGCTCGCCGCTGACATAGATCACATCCCCGGACCTCGCGCCGCGGCGCAGGACCGCACGTCCCTTCGGCGCCGCCCCCACCCCGAAGCCGTGTACCTCCTCCGCCGGCCCGCGGGCGACATCCCCGCCGACGATCGGGCAATGATATCGCGACGCGAGCTGCTCCGCGCCCCGATAAATCGACTCGAGGCGCGCCGCATCCGAGGTGTCGGGGAACACGACATTAAACAACAGGCAAACCGGACGGGCGCCCATCGCGGCGAAATCACTGAGCACCCGCCCCGCAGCTTTCCGGCCGATGGCTTCGGGAGGGGTGTCGGGCGTGACATGCACTCCGGTGATGACTGCATCGGTGGTCAGGACAAGATCCTCACCGGGATCGGCGAGGCGAAGAACCGCCGCATCGTCGCCGATGCCGGTGACGACTTCCGGCGAGGAGGACAGACCGGCGGTGATACGCCGGATCAGGTCGGTTTCCGATGGATGGTTGTCAGGCATGTCGTGTTTTCCCTGAAGCATATTCCGCCTGCCCGCAGGTGCAAGGTGCAATCACGGCTCCGGCAGGCGGCTCAGGACGGCATGGCGAAGACCATGGTCACGGTCAGGGCATTGAAAAGCGAATGCATGACAATGGGAATGGTGAGGGACCGGAAACGTATGGCGGCCAGGCACAGGGCGCAGGACAGGATAAACAAGGGCAGGAATGAGGGAATGTGGCCATGAATCAGGGCAAACAGCGCGGAAACAACCGCGACCGCACCGGCCGGATGCCAGGCTTTGGCGAGGGCGGGCAACAGGATCCCCCGGAACAGCACTTCCTCCACCACCGGGGCGATGACCACGGCCAGCATGCCGAGATAGAGCCGGGGCACGAGGCCCCGGGTGTCGGCGATGATCCGGGTTACATCCTGGATGTCTGTGGGCAGGTTCACCATCTGCAGGAAAAGCTGATAGAGCACATTCGCGCCCAGTAGGATCGGCATGGTTCCGAGGATGGCGAGGAATCCGATTTTTGCATGGTGCGCCATCCGTTCCGGGTCGATCCCGAACGCGGTGAGCAGAGACACGCGGTGAGCTCGCAACCGCCAAACAATCAGGCCAAGGCCCAGCCAATGGAAAACAAGGCTCTGGAGCACCAGCATCAAGCCCATATTCAGGTCGTCCGGATCCTTACCGTGAAACAGAATGGAAAGGATGCCGAGGAACACGAGGTGAGCGGCCACCAGCGGGACGACCACCCTCCCGACATCGCCCAACAGCCACGGCCGTTGGAGAAGATCGCGCAAAGCATCCTCCCAGTCCTCCCCTCGATCGCGGCGCCGGGTGGCGGTGAGAACGAGAACCACCAGGCCGGCAAAAAAGATCAATCCGTAGACGATGACCAGCACGATGGCCGAATTCGCCATGCGCTCCTCCAGGGGCACCGGCACGGGGGCCGCCTGAGCCAGAAGAGGAAAAAGACTGGAGAGCCAACCCATCGGGTCAGGACGCCGCCGGCGATTCCGCAATCTCGCGGATGGTATAGATCGGCTTGTCCTGGGCCTCGTGATAGGTGCGGATCTGCATCTCCGCCAGCAGGCCCATGCTGATGAACTGCAGGCTGAAGAAGATCAGCATGAACGAGGTCATGACCCAGAACGGCCGCTTGATCAGGTCCGCCCCGAAGGTGGTGCCGAACAGCAGAAAACTGAGGTGGAAACCGATCATCGCCACCAGCATCAGCAATCCCGGCAGGGCGAACATGCCGCCGATCTTGCCGAAGATGTGAATGGGCCGTGTGCTGTAGTGCATCAGGAACTTGACCGTCATCAGGTCGAGCACAACCCGGAACGTGCGGGATATGCCATACTTGGATGTCCCGAACCGCCGGGCGTGGTGATTGACCACCACCTCATCGACCGTCCCCCCCACCCAGCTTGCCAGGGCGGGAATGAACCGGTGCATTTCGCCATACAGGTGAACCTGCTTGATGATGTCACGGCGGTAGGCCTTCAGGGTGCAGCCGTAGTCATGCAATGCGACGCCGGTTATTTTGCTGATCAGCCCGTTCGCCAGCATGGAGGGAAGACGGCGGTTGATGAACGGGTCCTTCCGGTCACGACGCCATCCGCTGACCACGTCATAACCGTCATCCATGCGCTCGAGTAGCTTCGGAATGTCCGCGGGATCGTTCTGAAGGTCGGCGTCGAGGGTCACGATGATCTCGCCGGCGGCGGCATGAAATCCCGCACTCATCGCCGCAGTCTGGCCGAAGTTGCGGCGGAAGCGGATCAACCGGAAGCAGGGATATTCCTTGATCAGATCGTTGAGCTTTGCCCAGGTGCCGTCCTTGCTGCCGTCATCGACGAGCACAATCTCGTAACTCCGGCCCAATCCCGAAAGAGCCTCGTGCAGGCTTCGGCAGAGGATATCGACACTTTCTTCCTCATTGAAAACCGGCACCACGACGGAAACGTCGCAGGTCGAAGGATTCATGTTTTTCAAACGTTGCATGATTCGCCGCCACTATGTCCGCCGGCCGGGGGCTTGGCAAGTCTTCAGGAAGCGGGAACCTGTTTGACCAGAACCAGCGCGGAACGGCGGGGAACAACCACGGTGGCGCCCCGCGCACGGCGCAGGGATCTCGTACCGGCCCGGCGGTCATCCACGACAACATGCCACGAGGAGGACGGCAGGGGTACGCGCTTTTCGGCGCTGGTACCGTTCAGAAGGACAACAACCTCATCCCGGCCCCGGCCATCCCGCAGCACGTAACCGACCATTCCGTCCGACGGCATATCGAGAAACCGTAGGCGCTTACGGATCTGCGCGGCGGAGGTGAGGCGGAATGCATCGACCGAACGGCGAAGCTCAATCAGTCCCCGGTAATAGCGGAATACCGACCGGTAGGTTTTCTTCCGCGACCAGTCGATGCGGTTGACGCGGTCGGGCTTGTTATAGCTGTTCTCGACGCCGTTCTTGGTGCGCAGCATATCTTCGCCGGCATGGATGAATGCGATTCCCTGGGAGGTCAGGACGATGGCGGCGGCCAGCTTGTTCATACGGATCCGTTCCGCTTCCGGCATGCCCTTCTTCGTGCTGATCTTCAGTTTATCCCAGAGGGTGTGATTATCATGGCACGAGCAATAGCTGACACACCGATACGGCTCACCGGCCCAGGGTCCATGCCAGGTGTTCCCGCGGGGATATGTAACCTGGGGATGCTTCACCGATGCGACAATCGCGGCCTTGAGCGTGCTTTCGCGGCCGGGATCCCCCTGGACAAAACCGCCGTTCTTTTCCTCGTTGACCGAGCCTTTCACCGCATCGCGAATGGTATCGCTGAATGCAGCAATCCGGTTGAGTTTGCAGGTATTATCCTTCACCGCCCTCTGCTCATGCGACAGAGGGGAATCGCCTCCGGTCCATCCTTCCCCATAGAGAAGAATCGATGGATCGATCCGATCCATCGCGTCGCGGACCTGGTTCATGGTCTCGATGTCATGCAGCCCCATGAGATCGAAGCGAAATCCATCGATGTGGTATTCCGTGGCCCAATAGGTCAGCGAGTCGATGATGTAGCGCCGCATCATCGACCGGTCGGACGCGGTTTCATTGCCGCAACCGGAGCCGTTGGAAAAATTCCCCTTGGCATCCTGCCGGTGATAGTAGCCGGGCACCAGCCGGTGAAAGCAGGATTCACCGCCGAGAAAGGTATGGTTGTAGACGACATCCATCACCACCCGGAGCCCGGCCTTGTGCAGGGCCTGTACCAGTGTCTTGAACTCACGAATCCGGACGGCGCCGTCCTCGGCATCGGTTGCATAGGAGCCTTCCGGCACATTGTAATTCTGCGGGTCGTAACCCCAGTTGTACCGGGTCTGGGGGCGTTCGAGCTCATCCACGGTCTGGAAGTCGGCAATGGGAAGAAGGTGGACGTGCGTCACACCGAGCTCGCGCAGGTGATCGAGTCCGGTCTTCACGCCGCCGGGGCCGCGGGTTCCCCGTTCGGCCAGACCGAGAAAGAGTCCCTTGTGTTTCGCACCGGATCGAGGGTGGATCGTGGCGTCGCGGACATGGATTTCATAGATCACGGCATCAGTAGGATTCCCGAATGCGGGCCGTTCGTCGCGGTCCCAACCTTTCGGGTCCGTGGCCATCAGGTCGAGGACCATGCCCCGGAGTCCATTGGCCCCGGTGGCCCGGGCATAGGGATCCACCGCTTCCTCGTTCCATCGCCCGCCGGTCTTTGTCCGGAAGGTGTAGTATCGCCCGAGAAGGTTTTCCTCCACAAACGCTTCCCATGTCCCGCGGGATCCCTTCCGCATGTCAAGGGTAACCGGTTTCTGCTTCCGGTATCCCGACCGGTACAGGTGGAGCCGCGCGGCATCCGCGGTCGGCGCCCACAGTCGGAACGTGGTGGATTCTTCCGATCCGAATGCGCCCAATGCATCATCGGTGTGGAATCGATCGGCAAAGGTTTTTGAATCGAACCAAGGACGTTTCGAATTTGTCATGATCGGCCTCTCGGGTGGCGCCGGCCAGGCTTACGGTTTCGGTTGCTGGGCCTCAAGAAGGTGCGTGGCGATATCGCCGGCGAACGCTTCCAGGTGACGGCCATGGGCTGCGACGAGTCCGGCGGCGCCGCCGGTGTCGAGCGGTGATGATGTTTCAAACGTGTAGGGAATGACCGGGATATCGCTTCCCGGTTTCCGAATGATGTAGCGGGCGGCGAAATCGGCGGACGTCCCCGGCGTTCCATCCATGCGCAGAATATCCACCGCCACCATGATCCCGGGGTTCATCGACGATGCGAGCGATTCATCCAACACCACCGCATGGGTGATCGAACGGGAAAGATAACCCGTGAGCGCATTGCGTACCGCCCGCTCCGGCGGTTCCGCCCACCGGTGATACTCCTCGTAGTTCAGCTCCACCGGGGTCACGCGCCACACCAGCTCGGGTCGGCGGAGATAATCGGCAAGTCGAACCGGACCCACGGAGATAAGATCCCCCCGGGTCACATCCGGTTCCGGAGCCTCCACCCCGGAGTCCGGCAATACATAAAACGCTGAGCGCGGGGTGTGGGCGCAGCCGGATGCAGTCAATAGAGCCGCAGCGGCGGCAAGCGCCAGGCAGGCGGGGATCCAACGTTTCGTACCGGGATTCCTGTACATCAAGGTTCCTTTCCTTTCAGAAGCGATTCGGGATGTCGCTGAATGTAGTCAAACGTCAGCCGCGCCGTTTCGAGGGTCAGCCGGAGTTCCTCGATGGTTTCCAGCGTGCGGGCCTGTACGGGATTGACGCCCTCGCCCATCCGGTCAATCAGGGCCTGGGCGGATATAAGCGTCTCCTGAAGGTTTGTGACCAGCGTCGCCAACTCGGGAGATGACAGCATGTCCGATGTCTGGCGGACGGTTTCCCGCAGATCCGTCATCAGTCCCCCGACATCATCCGGCTGAATCGATTTTGTCACCGCTTTGAGCTCGTTGATCAGCTCCGAGGTTGCGGCCGCCGCGGCATTCAGGTTTGTCACCGCGCTTTCGATGACGCCCTTGGCGACAAGATCGGAAAGGCCGGCCATGACATCATCCGTGCGCTTCACAATGTTCTCGATGGGAAGCTCGCCCAGCCGGGTGGCGAGCTGTTGCAACTTGTTGGGCATGGTCGGAATTTCAAACAGGTCGGGCGACATGCCGGCGAGCACCACGGGGTATTCGGGGCGGTATTCGAGAATGATTTTCAGTTTCCCGGTCACGAAACTCTGACTCGCCAACTGAGCCCGCAGACCCAGTTCGATATGCTTGGCAAGATGTTCACCGGTATCGCTGTTGGAGATCACGCCGATGTTCTCGATGCGAGTGGGGTCGAGGGCGACTTCCACCGGGATGAGAAGCTGGTCTTCGTCCGGATCGTATACGAGCCGGATATCGGTGACCGTCCCGATCGATACGCCGCGGAATTCGACCGGCGCTCCGACATCAAGGCCGCCGACCGAACCTTCGAAGAACATCACACAGTCGAGTGTATTGCGGAAGTATTTACCGGATCCGAACAACAGCACGGCAGCCAGCAGCAGGATGCCGCCGCCGAGTACAAAAAGCCCGATCAGTTTTGTATTTGCTTTCTGGGACATAGATGGGACCTCTATCCGATCCGCGCCGGCATCATGGCGCATTCTCTCCGGTTTCACGATTCAGAAATCGCCGGACCCCGGGGTCGTCGGCATGATCACGCAAGTCGCGGGGATGGCCGCGGGCGATCATCGTCTTCGAGCCGGCATCGAGAAAGATCGCGTCATCCCCGATGGCGAAAATACTGGACAGCTCATGGGTGATGATCACCACGGTGGAACCGAGGGTGTCCCGAAGCTGCAGGATCAACTGGTCGAGCCGCGCCGAGGTCAGGGGATCCAGTCCGGCTGACGGCTCATCGAAGAACAGAATATCCGGATCGAGGGCCATGGCCCGGGCCAGGGCAGCCCGCTTGCGCATCCCCCCGCTGATTTCCGACGGGTAATAGTCCTCAAAGCCGGCCAGGCCGACAAGGGCCAGCTTGTAGGAGACGAGGTCCCGGATGTCGGCCTCACCGAAATCGGTGAAGGTCCGGATGGGGATCGCGATATTTTCTGCCAGGGTCAGGGAGCTCCACAGGGCCCCGGACTGGTAAAGGATGCCGATGCGGCGGCGGATGGCTTCCCGATCTTCATCTTCGCCCTTCCAGAAGTCGACCGCCCCGTACATGACCGATCCGGCGGCCGGTTCCTGCAGCCCGACAAGATGGCGCATCAGGGTGCTCTTGCCGCACCCGCTTCCGCCCATCACGACAAAGATACGGCTGCGGGGAATGTCGAACGTCAGATCCTTCTGGATCACCCGGTCCCCGAACGCCATGGTCAGGTTCTCCGCGCGTATGACCGGTTCATCCGCCATGTCAGAACCCGGTCACGATGTAGATGATGGAAAGGGCAGCATCGGATATCACAATCCAGACAATGCACATGACCACCGCCGACGTGGTGGCGTTACCGACCGCGGTGGCGCTGCGCCCGCTGCGGATACCATAGAAACATCCGGTAAACCCGATGACGAATCCGAACGCAAGGCTCTTGATCAGGCCCTGCATGACAAAGTTGAGCCCGACCGAACTGATGGCCTGGGACCAGTACTGGGCGAATGTGATATCATATGCAAGCGTGGTGGCAATACCGCCCCCGACGATACCGATAAAGACGGAGTAGATGGTCAGCAGCGGCATCATGATGACCAGGGCGAGAATGCGGGGGAGGACAAGATATTCGATCGGAGAGAAGCCGAACGTCTTCAGCGCATCAACTTCCTCCCCCGCCTGCATGGCACCGAGGTTGGCGGCATAGGCAGCCCCGGTCCGTCCGGCCATGATGATCCCGGTCATCAGGGCCCCCATCTCCATCGCCATACCCATCCCCACGGCATCGGCGATG
>JAUIHQ010000059.1 GCA_030432155.1 bacterium
CATTTCCTACCCTCCTTTCACATTTCTTTATTGTATGAAACCACCGGTTACGGCAGGTTGTTGGGGGCTGTACGGGAAGGTGTAACACCATTGTACGGACAGGCGACACGGATCGCGCGGAACCACTGATGCGGGACCGGTCGTGTTCTGCTTATGGATGGAGGAAGCTGAATATGGCAAACATGCATGTTGGGTCAAAAATCATGGGGGCTGGTCTTCTTGGCATTGCCCTCGCAATCGCCGGTTGTACATCTGTCCCCGAGCCTGCCGGAGCCGGCGGGGAAGCGGTTGAAGCCCAGCCCGGCGTGCTCCGGGCCAATACCGCACTATCCGTCGACATGCTGGATCCCGTTCCGTCCGGCGCCTCCGACGTCCGCGAGCCCAGTCGCCCGGTCGTGTTCGCCAACCAGACCGGCTTCCTGCCCGAGGACACGGTTGAGTCCATCTCCGCGGATGTCCGCGATATCAAGAAGTCGATCAGCGGACTGCAGAGCGCGATCAAGGACCGTTCCGTGGTTCGTGAGGTGCCGGTCGAAGTTGTTGTCACCAACATCCAGGAAGTCGCGAAAGAGATTGTGGTCACCAACGAAATCGAGCGGGTCATCGAGAAGCTCGTTGAAGTCGTGGTGACCAATGAGGTGGAGAAGGAAACCATCGTCACCAATATCATCGAGGTTCCAAAGGAAATCGCGATCGAGAAGATCGTGGAGCGCCCGGTCGAAGTCATTGTGACCGACATCGTGGAGCGGATCGTGGAGCAACAGATCGTCGTCACCGACGTGGTCGAACAGGTTGTTGAAAAAATTGTCGAGAAGGAAGTCGAAGTCGAGGTGGTTGTCACCAACACCGTCGAGGTCGAGAAACTCGTGGAAGTTCCGAAGGAAGTGGTGATCGAGAAGATCGTGGAACGTCCGGTCGAGGTTGTGGTCACCGATGTGGTGGAACGCGTCGTGGAGCAGCAGGTCGTGGTGACCGACGTCGTTGAGCGAGTCGTCGAAAAGATCGTCGAAAAAGAGGTGGAAGTCGAAGTTGTCGTCACCAACATGATGGAAGTCGAAAAGCTCGTGGAAGTTCCGAAAGAGATCATGGTGGAAAAGATCGTGGAGCGTCCGGTCGAGGTCATCGTCACCGATGTCGTGGAACGAATTGTTGAGCAGCAGATCGTCGTCACGGACATCGTCGAGCGAGTGGTGGAGAAACCGGTGGAAGTAATCGTGGAAAAGGAAGTCATTGTTCCCGAGGTTCTCACCTACGAGGAAATGCTGGGCCGCCTTCGTACGCAGGTTCATCGTTCGGTGTCGGATGCTCCGGACAGTATCGCGCCGTTTATATCCATGTCGGCGATCGGTCTGCTGCCGGATGCGGAACTGCCGCCCCTCGGCGATATCGATGCGCTTCGGGCCGAGGACCGGCTGGCCATCGGATCCTTCCAGGCGTTTGTCGACCGGCTTGCCCGCACATCGGGCAGGAAAGCGGCGGATGCCCGGGAGACCCTGACCACGGCCGCGGTGGATCTGGCCGCATCGCTGCGCGCTCTCGAACCGGTGGAAATCCGCGAAGCGGTGCTCTGCTCAAGGATCAACGGGTACGGCGCCTACACCCCGTTCGAGGATAATACGTTCAAGCGCACGGAGCGCCCCCGTATCCTGTTGTACTCGGAACTCGACAATTACCGGTCGAAAAAGCAGGCGGACGGCCAATTCGTGGTGCGGTTGACCCAGGCCCTGTCGCTCTATAAGGAGGGCAAGACGGACGAGGATCCGGTATGGCAGGAGTCCGCGGTGGAAATCGTGGATCTGTGCCGCAATGTTCGCAGTGATTTCTTCCTCGTGCAGGTTGTGAACCTCCCGGAAGACCTGGCCGGCGGTTCCTATGAACTGGTCGCGGAGATTGTGGATCTGGTTGGTGGAACCCGGACATCTGCATCCATTCCCCTTCGAATTAAGCGATAGGGTAGCTCTATCCGGACCCCTTGTCCGGGGAACGGCCGGCTGAGCGGCAACGACAGACAGGAAACGACGTATGGCGGACACAACGGCAACAAACGAATCCTGGTATCTCAAATCGGATGACGGCGAGGTGTTCGGGCCCGTCTCCTGGCAGGATATTCAGTCCTGGGCGGAAGAGGGCCGTATCGCACCTGATCATCAGCTCCGTGCCGGACAGGGTGAGTGGCAGACCGCAGCCGCCGTTTCCGGACTTGGAATGGAGTGGCTGGCTGAACCTCCGGGTGGTGAGCCAATGGGCCCATACTCCCTGCGTACCCTGTGCGACCTTGCTGACATGGGTGTGATTGACCGTTCCTGCCCGGTCCGTCATCAGTCGGGGGGGACATCCGGATCCCTGTCCGAGATTCTCGCCGCCGGCAAACCGGCTTCGCGCCCGGTTGAATCACCCTCCGCCCGTACCTCGGAATCGGATACGGCTGGCCGGCAAAAACTTCAGGCGGAACTTGAACAAGCCCGGAAAGCCCGGGATGCCGCCGAACGCGAATTGAAGAACGTGAAGGGCGAACTGGAGCAACTTCATCGCCTTCGTGATGAATCCGAACAGGATTGGAAAAGCCGCCAGTCGGACGCCGAATCGGCAAAAACAGCGGCATGGGAAAAGGTCCGGACCCTCGAGGCCAACCTCAAAACGCTGGAAGATGACCTTCGCCGTCACCAAGAAGCGGAACGTGCCTGGCAGTTGAAGCAAACCGAGCTGGAAACGGAACGCGATGCCGCCCTTGAAAAAGGACGACACCTGGAAACATCGGTCGCAGATCTGACCAGTCGGCTTGAGCATGCCGCCTCGACCGGCAGCGAAGCGACCCGAACCCTTGAATCGCGGATCAAGCATGCTGAAGGTGAGCAGGAGAAGTTGTTGACCAGTCTCGAGGAACGGGACCGGGAAATCAACCAGCTCCGTTCCGATCTCACATCCCTCCGCGAACATCGCGACCACCGGGACCGGGAAATCCAGGTTGCCCAGGAATCGATCGCGGGTTTGAAGAAAGACGTTGAGCGGCTGGAGGGATCGGTTGCCGAAGGACGCGAGAAACTTGCCGCTCTTGATCAGCGCCGGCGTGAAGAGGCTGCCGAGGCCCGCCGCAAGGCGGAGGAACTCCTTCAGGACCTTTCCGCCCGCGAGGAGACGCTTGATTCGCTGAAAACCGATCTCGAACAGGCCCGGACGGAGCGTTCGGCCCGGGAAGAGGAACTGCAGCGGAAGGAAGAGGAATCGGTCCGCCGGATCGAGGATCTCTCCGTGCGATTGCAGGGGTCTGAGGACCAGGTGCGTGAACGCGACCGGAAACTGGACGAGGCCGCGGGCCGGGAGCGCAGCCTTGCCTCCGATGTTTCATCCCTCAAGGCGAAGCTGTCCGACCTTCAGCAGAAATGGGAGAAGGAGACCCGCCGTCGTGAAAGCGTTGAACAGGACCTCGAGCGTCGCGAACGTGAGTGGTCGGAACGTCTGGAGCATGCACGGGCCCTCCTCATGGAAGAAATGGTCTCGCGGGAACGCGAACTTGAGGCCGAGGACAATCTTGCGGCATCCATCCAGGCCGCACTATCCAGCCGGAAGGACAGTCTCAAACGTTACCAGTCTTCGCTGTCCCAATTGACCGAGGGCGCACTCCCCGAGCAGCGAGAGCTGTTTGTTCGTCAGAAGGAAGCCCTCGAGAAGCTGCCGCAGCTCGAAAAGGCCCTCGCCGCAGCGAGAGAAGCCGAACAGCAAAGCCGGCGTCAAGCCGATCAGGATGCGCGGGACGCGCAACAGCGAATCGAAGAACTTAGCAAGGAACACGAGGACGCGTTGGCTGACCGGGACCGGGTCCTGGCCGAACTGGAGGAACATCAGGCCGCCATGAACGAATGGAAAGAACGCAGCCGCCGCGCCGAACAGGCGCTGCAGCAACGGATCGAACGGATTCAAGAGGAAAACAGGGATCTGTCTCGACGTCTTGGCGAGGCCGACCTCGAGCTCGAAAAACTGGTGAAGTTCCGCACGGACGCGGACGATCTGCTGCAGGCCCGGGAGACGGAATGGTCGGAATCCCGCGATCAGCTTGAGTCGGAGCTGGCGGACTGGCGGCAGCGGGCCACTGCCCTTGAGGAATCCCACCGTCAGGCGGCGGACGATGTCGAGACACTCTCTGCACGGGTACGCGAACTGGAAGAGGAACGGCAGGGTTATGACCAGTCCGTGGCCGAGCTTCGCAGCGGCTGGCAGGATGAGATCGACCGCCTCAACGAAGAACTTGAACTGGCAACGGCGGCGGTCGCCGCCGCGGAAGAAAAGCGGCAGCAGACCGAGAAAGACCTCGCCGCGGCGCAGACCGAGCGGGAGCAGGTCCGGGCCATGGTGGACGCGGAAAAGAAAAAGAGCGAGACCGCTGTTCAGGATAGCCGCCGACGTACGGACGAACTGATGCTTCGCATAGCGGCGCTGGAGAAGGAAGCGGAGAAGAGCCGGGATCTACTGGCCGATGAAAAGGCACGGCTTGAAGAGAAAGCCTCTGAACTGGAACAGCTACAGGCAACCCTTGACGACGAAAAAGAGCGGGCCGATCGCCATGAGCAGGAATGCGCTCGTCTGAAACAGGCATTGGAATTGGACGACACCCGGGCCCGTCTACGGGAAGAAGAGCTGGCCGCGGCCAAGAAAGACCTTCTCGAAGAGCAGAGCCGCCGGCAGGCCCTGGAAGAAAAACTCCTGCCCCAGGAAAAAATGTATCAGGATGCCGAGGAACAGATCGCCAAGCTGGAAGAGGAACTCGCCCGCGAGCGGTCGTCGGTTCGCGATGCCCTTGAGGCCGGCCATCTGCGGGAGACGGAGCTGAATGCGCAGATCGAACAGCTCGAACTCGCATCGCGCAAAATGGAAAGCCGGCTCGACGAGACCATGCAGGAACTCGAACAGCGCCGCCTGGTGGATGACGATGAGAAACGGCAGGCGACGCTCCGCCAGGAATATCTCCAGGAACAGCTCGAACTCGTGCAGCAGGAAGCCGAACGGATGGCGGCCGAGCATGAACGGATTGTGTCGGACCTGGAAAAACAGCGGAACGAGCTGGAAGACCAGTTGGAAGACAGCCGAGTCCGCATGGAGGACATGGAGCACCGGATGGAGCAGGTCCGCCAGGAAAATCAGTCCACCGCCATGCGCCTCGATCAGCAGAAGAAATTTTATGATGAGGAACGCGAGCAGCGCCGCAATCGGGAAATCGAACTTCAGCAGCAGCGCAAGAACCAGCAGGAGCTTCTCGGAACGCTGCGCCAGCGTGAGAAGAACCTGGCCCAGCAGGAGAAATTGAACGAGGAACTGGTCGCCCGAAGCCGGCAGAAGGAAGAGGCCCTGAACCGCCGTCTCGAGCAATTGACCCAGGACTGGCGGGCCGCCCTCAAGAAGCTGGAAGCCGCGGAACGTGAATTGATGCTGCTGCGGCGCGGGAAATCATCCGGCGCAGGCGATGCCCCTGAACGCAGCCCTGCCGCCCGGCGTTCGGACCCGATCGCACGTCGGCTGGAAAGCCGTTCCGCCCGCCCGTCCCGCCCGGCGCCCGATGTAGCGCAGGACAGCGTGCTGCCCGGCGTCGAAGACTGGATGGAACCTCCCGAAGGACGAAGCGCAGGCGCGGCTTCGGCCGATGATACCGCCGTATCGTCCGATGCGGAATCCGCACATGGGGAAGGGGACAGTCCGAAATCCGACGCCAAGCCCCGCCGCGTCGTGACCCGGCCGGACCTGCCGACCAGTTTGAAATCCACGAAACCGCGTATTCGCCTACAGTAAATCATGCAGGAACGATCTGGCAGAACATCGGTGCCGCCGAAAGTGGCGGTGCAAGTTGCATCAAGGTTAAGGTCCGGGAGGCCGGTAACGCCGCCCTCGCGGCCTGTTCCGCCGGCGCCGGTGCCGCCGCCCCCTCCGGTCACCCGGGCCGAACCGTCGCCCCGGCCGGCCTACGCGGGCGAGCGGGAGTCGACCAACGGACGTTGGGTTCTGTTGCTGATCCTCATCGTGCTACTCGCGGGTCTTGCCTACTACCAGTACCAGCAGGACGCCAGAAGCCGCGCGGATGATGCAGTCGATACCACCCTGACGGAAACACCGGAGCTTCCGGCGGACGCTGCCGCAACGATAGAGGATTCGGCGGGTACAGATACGGAGACCCCGGAGACCGAGACTGCGGTGACGGAAGTCCCGGAATCGGATACCGGTACGGAGGAGTCGGTGAAATCGGTCGATCCGGAAGCCACCGGATCGCCTGTTGTGACGACGGAAGACGCGCCAGAATCGTCTCTGTCGGCGCCCGTGGTTGATTGGCAGGGCGTTTCCGGAGCGATTCTTGCTCAGTTCGAAACCCTCAAGGCTGCCCAGAGCGAAATCCGGACGCTGGTGGATGAGCAGAAAACCGAGCTTGGATCCATTGTCAAGGGCATGGATGTCCTTGAAGGATATCGGACGAAGTTTGACGATATCCAGGCGGCCATTACCGCCATGGAGGCCAGGGAGCCGGAAGCGCCGAAGCTGGAGCTGCCGCCGGCCATCGTTCGCAACATCCGGGATGTCGCGTCGATCATGGAAAATTTCAATGCGACCCTGCAGGAGCAGAAAACCGCCATCGAAGCTTTGTCAGCCAGGATGAAGGGGATCGATGCCATTGCCGGAACCCTGGATGATATTCGTGATAATCTTGCGAACGATGTACGTTCAGCGGATGGAGCCGCGCCGGTTCTTTCCGATGAATTGACATCGTACCTGAAACAGTTGGAGCAGACGGTCACCGCGGTGCGCAGCGACCTTGAATCGCAACAGGGAGCCCTCGGGACCCTGTCGGATCGGATTACCGATCTCGGCCGGCTCCCCACCAATATCCTCCGGGTGTCGGGCGTGATGTCCAAGCAGCCCACCGCCATTTTGTACCGGACACGCGTAGAGCTGTACCCGGCGAAAGATGTTCCGCCGGAACCTGCGCCTGCTCCCGAGGTGAAAGAGGCAGAACCGGAGGAAGATGTCTTTGTATCCGGCCCCGGCATATATTCACCCTCCGCATTCTACGGGGGCGAAAGTCCTCAGATCGGGGAACCGATGCTCCGCTCGCCTTCCAGCATGCAGATCGATACCGACCCCGATCGGAAAGCATTCTCGCCATCCGATTTCCGGATGCAGTAGTCCTACCCCTTCATCCCGGTCAGGGTGATGCCCTGGATGAAGTATTTCTGGGCGAAGAAGAAGATGATGATCACGGGGAGGGTCATCAGGAAGCTTCCTGCCATCATCATGCCGAAATTGCCGCCTTCCTGGACGTTCAGGGCGTACAGGCCGAGGGAGAGGGGATACAGACGCTGGTCACTGAGGTAGATCAGGGGGCCCATGAAGTCGTTCCACACCGCCATGAAGGTGAAAATCGATATGCAGGCGAGGGTCGGTTTGATCAGCGGCATGATGACGTGCCAGTAGACCTGCAGGAAGTTGCAGCCGTCGATCCGCGCCGCATCCTCCAGATCCCGGGGAATGCCTTTCATGAACTGCCTCAGCAGGAAAATGTTAAATGCATTGCCGAAAAACGCGATGATCCACAGCGGGGTCAGGGTGTTGTACCAGCCGAGATATTTGATGATGAGAAAGTACGGGATCATCGTGACCTGGGGAGGAATCATCATCGTCGCCATCATCATGGCAAAGGCAAGATTCCGTCCCGGCCACTGCAACCGGGCAAAGGCATAGGCGACCAGCGAGCAGGAAAAGATGTTGCCGAGGATGTTCAGGATGACCAGGAGTGTGCTGGTCGCGAAGTAGCGCCAGAAGGGGATGTAATTCAGGGCGCCCCGGTAGTTACGGTAACACTTGGCCCACCAGGCCTGGAGCTGGGAGCTCTCGGTCATGACCACATCGATTTTGACATGATCGGGCCGGGACTCGTAGGAGGGACCCGCATCGACTTCCTTGTAGGCGTACCACAGGCGGATTTTGGTGGAGTCGCCCCGGTCGTCCGGCCCGAACGGCTGGAGAATGGCGACTGCGGGCTGGAATTCCCCGAGATAAAACGGCCGGACGGTCTTGTAGCGCTTGCCGTCCTTTTCAAGATAGAAATCGATGCGGTGCCATGAGTCATCGGGCACGATCGAGAGTTGGAGCCGGTACAGACGGTCGGCGGCAAAGGGAAGTTCCAGGGTCCGGCTCAGCCGGATCGTCTCCTGCTCCGGGTCTGATACATCATACACCATCATCGCCTCGGGAAACTGAGCCCCGGGCACGGCCTCGATTCGGGTGTCGGCATCGCCGGACAGATCCCAGAACGTTTTCGGATCATCGCGCGTGAACAGTTCCGCTTCCTGCAGCTCGTAGCTTCTCGCCCGGACCGACCCGAAGATCAAGGCACGTTGCACGGACCGGACCGCGGTCCGGATCATATCGTCATCAATCCGCTTCACCGCTTCCCCGGCCAGTTCATCGAGCGGAAGCTCCCAGAGCTCCAGCGGCATCACGGCATGCAGCCGCCGGGCCACACCGGGCAACAGGATGTCCACCGCCTCTTCGCGATTGCTGATGTAGGGCGGTAGATCGAGGTCCATGGATTCGAGCTTCCGGCGCACGAACGGAAGGATTTCTCGAATCGATTCGTTTTCCACCGGCTTGAAGTAGCGGCGGTCGAGGTAGGGAGACGCTTCCGCGGGCCGGGGCGTCATCGGGAGGAAGGTGATATCCTCGCCGAACATCTCCCGGTCCACTTTTACGCTGGTGCCGATCATCCAGATGAACGGGATGGTGAAGATGATGGAACCGCCGATCAACAAACCGTAGATCACCAGCACGCGCACGATGGACAGCAGGCGCCGGGACTGCTTCGCCTGCCGGGCATGCGACGAATCGTGTTCAAGTTGTTCGATCGGGGTGAGCGTCATCCTTCATCCTCGTAGTGAACCCATTTGCGGGAGAGCTGCATCTGGATCGCGGTCAGAATGACCACGATCAGAAACAGGAACCACGCCATCGCTGCCGCGTACCCCATATTCAGATAGCGAAACGCATTGTTGAACAGGTGGTACGCATAAAACAGCGTTGAATTGACGGGACCCCCGCCGGTCATGATGAAGGCCTGGGTGAAGATCTGGAAGGTTCCGATCAGGCCCATGATCAGGTTGAAAAAGATGTACGGCGTCAGCATGGGGATGGTGATGTAGATGAACCGCTGCCATGGACCGGCGCCGTCGATGGATGCCGCTTCGTAGTAGGTCTCGCCGATACCTTTCAGACCTGCGATCCAGATGATCATGCCGCCGCCCGCGGTCCACAGCCCCATGATGATCAGCGCCCACTTGCTGGTCTTTTCGTCCTGCAGCCACAGGGGGCCGTGGATGCCGATTGACTCCAGCATGCCGTTCAACAAACCGCTTTGTGGATTGAATATCCAGATCCAGAGGATGCTGGCCGCGACCATCGGGACGATGCTGGGGAGATAGAAGAAGGTCCGCCAGACTGCGATCCCGCGCACCTTCTGGGTCAGCAGAATGGCCATGCCGAGGCTGATGATCATCCCGAGGGGAATGCCGACGACCATAAACACCGTGTTCCACAGCGATTTCCAGAACAATTCGTCGCCGGTGAACATCTTCACATAGTTATGAAAGCCGACAAAGCCGGCGGTGTTGATGATGTCGTACTGGCAGAAGCTGATGACAATTGAGAAAAGGATTGGGCCGCCGATGAAAAATACGAAGCCGATCAGCCAGGGAAGCGCACAGACCACACCTTCTTTCCACTGCGAGCGGAAATACGAACCCTTGCGGCCTTCGACCACCGCGGGCCGGGTGTTTTCCTCGCCGGTGAAAAACCGCACCAGCGCCCGCGGTTTGCCCGGCCGTTTGGCCGCGGTATCCGCTTTGTAGACCCAGAACACGGTGGCGATAATCAAGGCGCCGTACAGCCAGAAAAACCAGGACCAGGACCGGATAGGGGTTCCGGTATCGGCCTGCAGGACCCCGTCGAGCGCGGACTGAACGATCTCCGTGTGATGGTCAAGCGCCTCCTGCGGCGTGCGCTTGTGGTAGATCGCTTCCTCCATCGCCCACCGCTGGGCATTCCACAGCTTCTGGCCGACCGGGGTCACCGGGCGGCAGTAGGAGTACTCCAGCATGTTGTTGTATTCACGCATCACCCGCCGGAATTTGGGCTCGAGAGCACGGTTGTTTTCGATGTAACGCTCGTAGACCCATTCGTTCTGTTCCCGGTTCGGATACTGCCGGGGTACGAAGGGACGTCCCTGGGCGAGGTAGGTGAACTCTTCCGAGGTCATCATGATCTCGAGGGCCCGTTTGCTGACGAGGAAGCGGATCAGTTCCCACGCATCCTCCTTGTGACGGGCGGATGAAGGGATCGCATACGACCATCCGCCCATCCAGGAAATGGGATGCCGGCCTGCCTCGATCTCGCTTGCAGGAAGGGGTGGGGGAGCCGCGCCCACATTCAGGTCCCGGCCGTAACGGGCCAGCGACGACATGACCCAGACACCGTCGATCTTCATCGCCACCTTGCCCATGATGAACGGGTCGAGCGCGTCGCGCTGGAAGGTACTCTGGAAGGCATCCACCTCCTTGGCTCCGCCCAGTCGGTCATACAAGCGGGTCACATACTCGAGAGCCTCCACAACCCGGGGATCGTTGAGCGTGCAGGTTTTTCCATCCTCGCTCATGAAGGAGCCACCGGCCATCCACCCGTACATGTAGAGGAAGGTGTTGCCGTAGTTGGGAATGAAGCCGACACGTTCGAGCTCGCCGTCTTCCCCCCGTTCGGTCATGGCCACCGCCATCGCCTCGAGCTCCTCCCAGGTGCGGGGCGGCCGGGCCTCGCCGTTTTCATCGACGAACCCGTATCGAATCAACATGTCCTTGTTATAGAGAAGCACCCGATTGTCGGCGGTGTTGGGTATGCCGTAGACATTCTGGTCGCCGGAGATGGGATCGCGGTAATTGGTTTCATCCCACGCCGCGGGATAGAAGTTCTCCTGCCGAACCGGTTCGATGCCCGACAGGGCGGCCGCGCCTTCGGCCCGGGGCTCCTCGGGCAGGGCGCCCGGCCACGGAGCCGGCGTTCCGGTATCCGACTGCCAGGCGTCCCAGGCTTGAAGGTCCTCGTGAAGATATTCGTCCAGCGGGGTGAAGGCGCCCTTGGATGCCCATTCGCTGATGGCGAACCGGTCAAAGAAAATGACATCGGGCGGATTTCCGCCGGCCAGGCTCAGCAGGAATCGGGTGGGATCCTCCACCTGGTCTCGTGATGCATGCTGGCCCGCGACGACCCGGTACACGGGATAGGACGGGTCCTCGGCGTGGCGCCGTTTGCTGAGCAGCTCGAACTCGCGGACTGCGGCTTCCATCGCATCCTTGATCGGACCGTCCGGCGACATGTAATGGATTTCGAACGCACCATCATCCTCACCCTCCGAGGGCGAGGGGGCCAGCATCCAGAGAATGGTCAGGGTGACTACCGCATAGAGGCCGATTTTCAGTCGTTCCATCATGATGAAGGCTCAAGTTTCGGGTTTTGCCGGGTGAATGGCAACCGCGAAAACGTCCTTATGGTTACGGACCCTGATCCTTGGCGATGTCTCGGCGCTCAAGGGACTGAGCGCCCTACCTGGTAGGGCGGCGAGTCCCTTCGCCGCCGCGTTGCGACGATCATCGGGATGGTGAAAAGATTTCAAGGTCGCTAAGGATCAGGATTTCGCAGGCTTGGCCGCCGGGGGACCGGCAGGACTCGGGGGAAGCAGGATGATGGATGCCATGGAAATGAATAGGCCGGTCAGCAACAGCCACGAGACGCTGGTCCCGTCCGCGCCTTTGGCGATCATGACGCTTGCCGCGATCGCGACGATGGTCAGGTTCGGACACAGGAGAAGATAGCCGCGAACCCCACCCCACGAAGCGGCAAACACTCGATTGAGTACATAGCGCACACCGAGAATGGCCGCGGCCGTGGCCGCAGCGTAGACCGCAGTCATGCCGGTAAGGGCCTCCAGCGGGATGTACGCGCCGAGGGAAACGAAAAAGATCGGAATGAGGAGGTACTGGCTGACCGGCCGGAGGTGGTGCTCCAGCGCGATACCTTCATGCGTGGCCCGGCTGATGAAAAGTCCGAGGAAGAAGGCGGTCTTGGGGGCGCCGAGACCGAGGCGCTCGCCAATGGCCGCCACGATGAAGACAAACAGAACAATGTAGTGAACCCGCCAGCGGGTGGTGGCGAGATACTTCATGCTGAGAAAACGGGTCAGATTGTCGGCGAAGTGACGGATCAGGTACACCGAGGCCGCGATCAGGAAAATCCGCACCGCGAAACTGACGCCGAAGCCTTCCTCAAGGACCACCCCGCCGGCGACGAGGATGATGATGGCGAGAATTTCGAGACTGACCATCCAGAGAAGCAACTGGGCCTTGCCTTCCTGCGAGGGCGCCCGGTAATGCATCCACGCCACAAATCCCATGCTCACCGAACAGCCGGTGAGGGATACCGCGGCGAGGAAGGCTTCCTCCATGTTCAACCCGATCCAGCGGGCGCCGAACATGATCAGCGGGTATTGGACAGCGGCCCACAGGAGGGCCAGCTTCACCGGGCGGAGCAAATTCCGGGCCGGCGGAATGTCGATTTCGAGACCGATCTCGAACAGCAGGAGAATGAAGCCAAGCCGTCCGATTTCGGTCAGCAGAAACTCCACCCGTGAATCGATAACGCCGCCGAGTAAAAGACCCACGATGAGGTAGGCGGTATAAAGCAGGGCCGGCCGACGGATCTTCGAACAGACGTCGGGAACGCTCAGCAGCAAAAAGATGATCAGGATAAATAATTCAATCGGTGTCATACCATGGCCGTCCTGCTTCCCGCGTACGGTAGCCAAAGCCGGGAGGAGGATGGAAGCCCAAAGGAATCGTACCGAACATTT
The DNA here is from genome assembly GCA_030432155.1 of bacterium. Classification (GTDB taxonomy): domain Bacteria; phylum Verrucomicrobiota; class Kiritimatiellia; order CAIVKH01; family CAIVKH01; genus JAUIHQ01. Next base: position 12,926 of record JAUIHQ010000059.1, read on the forward strand.
CAAGCCGCCTGCTGAAATGGCTGAGAAGATGCTTTGGGCAACACGCCGTTAAAATTAAAATAGCACCCTGGATGATGCTGCAGCCCTGGGATTGGTGTTACTCATCCGTTAAATCCTTCCGTGGTTCTTTCCTACATCGTTTCATCGCCCGAGTCCGTGATCCCGGCTCGCGGGGCCGCTCGCCCTCCCGGGGAAGGGGTGGAGGTCGGGTTGATTGGGGATTGGATGATTGGGGTGGGGCGGGGAGGGGGTCGGGTACGTGTATCCGTGTAAGGGTATCGGTTATGTGTGGAAATCACGTCCATGCAGAAACCTAAACACTTGAACGAACACTTCATCGCCACACGTACCCGGATACACTTCACCGACCTGCTTAAACGGCAGGTAGGGTGCTGTCATAGCTCTTGGGCTTCGTTCTCCCATCGTAATCATAATCATCATCGTCATCGTAATCGATTGCCGCAGATATGCCGCTTATCTTCAACCCTGCTCGCGGGGCCGCTCGCCCTCCCGGGGGGGGGGAGAGGTGGAGGTTGGGTTGATTGGGGATTGGGTGATTGGGAAGGAGTCGGGGAAGCGGGTCGGTGAAGTGTATCCGGGTAAGGGTATCGGTTATGTGTGGATCTCGCGTCCTCATAGCCGAGCCCAAACACTTGAACGCACACTTCATCGCAACCCGTACCCGGATACACGTCACCGACCTGCTTAAACGGCAGGTAGCCGCTCAACGGTTAAAACGAGAACCTTCATTAATCGCCGGCTACTATGAAAGACTCAATAATAGCCTTCGGGCATGGACAATCGTGCGAATATACCGCAAAGGGGTTCATACTTCACAGTTCTCAATCCAGGCCAGCCATTGATCCTGAAACGCAACCGGTACGCCATGTCGTTGGCATACCCGTATTGTGTGACCCGTACCGCCTTTCATCGGATCGGACGGATTCACGTAAAAGATCCCGACTGTGGCCGGGGTTAGCCTTGTCCCCTCGACGCCTGTCACCTTCAACGTGTCGCGGAGGAGGTAGGCGGACGTGAATTTCAGTCTTGCTACCTCGTGTCGGCGCTTGAGCATGGAATCATACTTGGGCGATGCCTCGGCCGTGGCATAGCTCGCACGTTCTTCTTCCACCGTTGAAAGCGTGTCCAGAGAGAACTGGTACGCTTCTCGTGCCATGGAGTGCTTCCGGTGGCCGCGATAGGGAAGCACAAACTCAAGACGGGATGGATCGACGGATGCCACGCCCCGGGCGAATGCGCTGTCGGAACCATCGGCATTCCCTGTCCTGAACACTGCATGTGGGTACAAGGCCGCGACCCAGGAGCCGAATCGAACGAGGCGGGGATGGTTCTCCGCCGGAAGACTTCGCGTTCCTTCCAGGAGAATAACCGGCCGCTTGTTTCCCGAAACAATGTCGTGAAACGCATCCTGGTTCATAACCGGCTCAGCCGTTCATCGCCTGGCGTAGAACGTATTGGAGAATACCGTCGTGCTTGAGGTACTCGATTTCCACCATGGAATCTACGCGGGCTTTGGCTTCAAAGGAGATGGTATTCCCGTCCTGCTCAGCCTTTACCTTCAGGCGTTTGCCCGGGGTCAGGCCGTCGGCGATTCCTTCGATGGAGAAGGTTTCCTTGCCGGTGATCCCGAGCGACTCGGCGGTCTGGTCGTCCACGAACTCCATCGGCAGCACACCCATCTCCACCAGGTTGGAGCGGTGGATGCGTTCAAAGCTTTCGGCGATGACCGCCTTGACCCCGAGCAGGTACGTGCCTTTGGCCGCCCAGTCGCGGGAAGATCCTGCGCCGTACATCTTGCCGGCAACGATCACCAGGGGCATGTCTTTTTCGATATAGGCCATCGCGGCGTCATAGATGAAGGCCTCCTCATCGTTGAGGAAGTTCAGGGTGTATCCGCCTTCCTTGTTTACCAGCTTGTTGCGGATGCGGATGTTCGCGAAGGTGCCGCGCATCATGACTTCGTGATTGCCGCGGCGTGAGCCGTAGGAATTGAAGTCGGCCTTCGAAACCTGCCGGTCTTTCAGATACTTGCCGGCCGGCGAGTCTTCCTTGATCGCGCCGGCGGGGCTGATGTGGTCGGTGGTGATCGAGTCGGCGAACAGCGCCAGCGGGCGGGCG
>JAUIHQ010000406.1 GCA_030432155.1 bacterium
GGTGGGGATTGCCCGGGCTTTGATCATGAGGCCTTCGCTTGTGGTCTGCGATGAAGCCGTGTCAGCGCTCGATGTCTCGGTTCAGGCTCAGGTCATCAATCTGCTCCAGGATCTTCAGGAGGATCTGGGGCTGACCTACATTTTCATCGCCCATGACCTCAGCGTGGTCAAACACATCTGCAACCGGATCGCGGTGATGTATGCCGGACGGATTGTGGAACTGGCGGAAACCGGCCGCCTGTTCGCGGCCCCGATGCATCCTTACACCAGGGCGCTGCTCTCCGCGGTGCCGAACCCGGATCCCGATGTCCCGATGAACATGGCGCTTCAGGGCGATGTCGCCGACCCGGGGAATCTGCCGCCGGGCTGCGCGTTTGCACCCCGGTGCCCCCGGGCATCGGATACCTGCCGATCTCAAATCCCGTCGTTGATCCGGCAGAGAGATGCCCGGGTCAGCGCTTGTTTCCATCCGTTGAATGGAGGCGAGGGGGACGTAAACGAGTGAACCGACGTATGAGAATCCACACATTGAAAAGGATGCTGATGATGGCGATTGCAGCTTCAGGAACACATGGCGTTGAAGGAAGGCTGATCACGGAGTGGGGCGCGGGGGTCACGCCGGAGAATGCATGGAGGGACTATCCGAGGCCTCAGATGGTCCGTGAACACTGGCGGAATCTGAATGGAAACTGGGAGTATGCCGTGACGCCGGAATCCGCCGGCCGCCCTGATGCATGGGACGGAACCATCCTGGTCCCCTTCTGTCTGGAATCGCAACTGTCGGGCGTGGGGCGACTCCTCCAGCCCGAGGAAGCGCTCTGGTATCGACGCCTGTTTCACGCCGATCCCGTCGGGAACGATCGATGCATATTGCACTTCGAAGCAGTCGACTATGAAACAAAGGTGTGGGTAAACGGCGCCCCGGTCGGCTCGCATACCGGCGGGAATACACCCTTTGCGTTTGACATCACCGATGCTCTGCAGGACGGCGACAATGAACTGGTTGTCAAGGTGACCGATGACACCGGAGGCTATCAGCTACGCGGGAAGCAGGCACGCGAACCCCGGGGGATTATTTACACCCGGGTGAGCGGGATCTGGCAGACGGTATGGCTGGAAACGGTTCCGGCTTCGAGGATCGACTCGCTGAAGCTCGATACCCGGATCGATCCTCCCGCGATCACCGTGCGGGCTGATGTCAACGGCGCCTCCGGGCACTCCCTCAGGGTGGTGGTCTCGCGCGACGGTGACGTCGTGGCTGAAGCCATCGGTGATCCGGCAGGCACGGCGGTTCCTGTTCCCGGAGCGGAGTTATGGCATCCCGATCATCCCGCCCTCTATGATCTGGATGTTGAACTGCTCGATGCCGACGGCGCGGTGCTGGACAGCGTCCGTTCCTATGCCGGGATCCGTGAAGTCGGCAAGGTTCAGGATGAGGCCGGACACTGGCGCATGACGCTCAACGGACAGATCATTTTCCACTGGGGTATCCTCGACCAGGGATGGTGGCCCGATGGATTGCTGACGCCTCCGTCGGATGAAGCGATGCTCGCCGATATCGAATTCATCCGCGACTGCGGCTTCAACATGATTCGCTGCCATATCAAGGTCAATCCCCGCCGTTTCTACCTGCATTGCGACCGTCTCGGCATGATGGTGTGGCAGGATCAGGTGTCCGCACTCGGCGTTGACCCGGAATGGACGAAAATGGCGCCGAATCCGGTGGATGCGGAATGGCCGGATGATGCGCATCGTCAGTTTATGATGGAACTGAAACGAATGATCGACCTGCTTTACAATTCACCCGCCATTGTGAGCTGGATTCCATTCAATGAGCGTTGGGGTCAGCATCGCACGATGGATGTCGGCGCCTGGACGGCGGCGTACGATCCCAGCCGCCTGATCAATATCGCGAGCGGCGGAAATTTCTGGCCGGTGGGGGATGTCGCCGATCATCATGCCTATCCGCATCCCGATTTTCCCCTCGATGACCAGCGATTCGATGACTACATCAAGGTGGTCGGGGAGTTTGGCGGCCATGGATTCGTGATCGGGAAGGAACACCTGTGGAATCCCGACAGTAAGAACTGGGGATATGGCGGCCTTCCTGAGACCCATGACGAGTTGCGCGATCGCTTCCGCAAATCCATCGACGTACTGCTGGAATTAAAAGAAAAGGGAATTGCCGGCGGCGTGTATACCCAGACCACGGACGTGGAGGGAGAGGTCAACGGTCTGATGACCTATGATCGCAAGGTGAAAAAAATTTCCCCGGAGGAACTCACGGCGATCTCCGCGCCGCTCTTGAAGTAATGGATGAAACAACCTGATATCATTCTGTTCAACCCCGACCAGTGGCGGGGTGACGTTCTCGGGCATCTCGGCAATCCCGCGGCAAGGACGCCCAACCTCGACCGCATGGTGGCCGGGGATGCGGTTTCCTTCTCCCGCGCATTCTGTCAGAACCCGGTCTGTGTGCCCAGTCGGTGCAGTTTCATGACCGGCTGGTATCCCCATGTCCGGGGACATCGTACGATGGCCCACATGCTGCATCCCGAACGGGGGGAGACCAACCTCCTGAAGGTGTTGAAGGACAACGGCTACTTTGTCTGGTGGGGTGGTAAAAATGACCTTGTTCCCCGGGCGGACGGGTTTGATGCCTATTGCGATGTCCGATTTCAGCCCACCGACGACGATTACCGGCGCTGGGGCTGCACCCCGCGGGAAAACAGTCACAGCGGCCACGCATGGCGGGGCGACCCGGG
>JAUIHQ010000407.1 GCA_030432155.1 bacterium
GGGGGTCATGGACGTGCTGGAGGCACTCTGTGTGAAGGTTCCGCCGCCGGTCAGTGACTACGACCGGATGCGCGCGCTCGTGTTCGATTGTGAATACGACGCCTTCCGCGGTGTGGTCACCTATGTCCGCGTCGTGGATGGTGAGCTCAAGGCCGGGGATAAAATGCGCATGCTCGGGTCCGGCCGGGACTATGAAGTCAAGGAAGTCGGCATTTTCAGCCCCAGCCTGATCAAGCGGGACCGACTGGGCGCCGGTGATGTCGGCTACATCATCAGCAACATCAAGGATCCGGCCGAGGTTATGATCGGTGATACCGTCACCCAGGCCCGCCATCCCGCGGACAAAGCGCTTCCCGGTTTCAAGGAAGTCCACCCCATGGTGTTCAGCGGGCTGTATCCGATCGATGCCGGCGATTTCGAAAAGCTCCGGTTCAGCCTCGAAAAATACAAGCTGAATGACAGTTCCTTCACCTATATGCCGGAGCATTCCGTGGCCCTCGGTCTCGGGTTCCGCTGTGGATTTCTCGGGCTGCTCCACATGGAAGTTGTCCAGGAGCGTATCCGCCGTGAGTATGATGTCGACCTCATCACCACCTACCCGAACGTGGTCTACCAGATCCACACCACCGACGGTGTAATGGAGGAAATCGAGAACCCGACCAAGCTGCCGGACCTGAGCCGCATCGAGAAACTGAAAGAGCCGATGATCAAGGCCTACATCATTTGCCAGAACGAATGCATCGGAGATATGCTCCAGCTCATCATGGATCGCCGGGGCAACGTCGAGAAAACGGATTCCATCGATACCAAGCGGGTCATGCTGACCGCGGCAATGCCTCTGAACGAAATCCTGATCGATTTTCACGACAAAATGAAGAGCGTGAGCCGCGGCTATGCATCGATGGACTACGAGCACACCGGCTACCAGGAATCGGACCTGGTGAAAATGGAGATCCTCGTCCACGGCGAACCGGTCGAGGCATTCTCCTGCATCATTCATCGTTCCAAGGCGGAATACCGGGGGCGTCAGTTGTGCAAATCGCTCAAGGAACTCATTCCGCCCGCGATGTTTCCCATCGCCATCCAGGCGTCGGTAAACCGGAAAGTCATCGCCCGCGAAACCATCCGCGCGATGCGGAAAGACGTCACTGCCAAATGCTACGGCGGCGATATCACCCGAAAGCGCAAACTGCTCGAGCGCCAGAAAGAAGGCAAAAAGAAGATGAAGCAGATCGGGCGGGTGAGCATTCCCCAGGAAGCCTTTGTCAAAGTTCTGAAGGGCGGAGAAGACTGATCATGCAAACGGAGTCCGCAACGTGAATTTCCTGACCCGACGACGCTACCGCAAGTTTGTGCGCCAGCTTCTGCATGAGGCCCGACATGCCCGTAACATGCGGGAAGATATTGCCGATCCCGAATTTCTCGCCGCACTGGACAAGGCAAAAGAGGAGCTGGTCGAGGCATGGAAGTCCCGGCAGTTGGATCTTGTCGATAAGAAAGCCGAGGCGTTACGGGATGCCGCGGCCAGGGTGTACCCGCCGAAGAAGCAGGCAGGCCTCCGGGAGAATATAGAAATCTTTGCGGTCGCGATTGCGGTGGCCATGGCCTTCCGCAGCTACTTCATCCAGCCGTTCAAAATTCCTACCGGCTCCATGCAGCCGACCTTGTACGGGATCACCGTGGATGGCGAGGCGGAGAAGAGCCTCATGGACCGATTCCCGTTCAGCATCGCCCAGTTTCTGCTGTTCGGGGAATCCTACAAGGAAGTGACGGCCAAGGCGGATGGAATCGCGGAGAGGGTTGGGCGAGGGGAGGGGACCGAACTGTTCCGGATTGGCGGCAAGCTGCATGAAATCCGCCATGGGATGCGCATTTATTTTCAACCGAACCGGAGTCAGGTCAAACAAGGTGACCTGCTGGCCAGTGGACGCAAGAAGCTCGGTGATCATATCTTCGTAAACCGAATCTGGTACAACTTCACCGGTCCGGAGCGAGGCGATGTTTTTGTTTTCAGCACCAGCGACATAGAATATCCCGAGATCCGGCCTGATTCCTTCTACATTAAACGGCTGGTCGGACTACCGAACGAGCGGGTGGAGATTGACCCGCCGAACCTGGTGGTTGACGGCGACATCGTCCAGGAACCCTATCCATTCTACCGGTTGACCCATGATTTCGATGCCGGATATCGGGGATATGTTCTGCCCGAGGCAGCCTCCACGCATCAGCGCACCAGGATGAATGACCGGCATCCCTACATCGAACTCGGCGATCGTGAATACCTGCCGTTCGGGGATAACACCCAGGCCAGTCTGGACGGCCGTTTCTTTGGTGCGGTTCCCGAGCACAGCATCGTCGGACCTGCCTTCTGGGTATACTGGCCGTTTACCCGGCGATGGGGTCACATCCGTTGATAAGCTGCCGGGCAGATAGATGAACCCCGCCATCTACCAGGTGGATGCATTCACCGCGGTGCCGTTTCGTGGGAATCCTGCCGGCGTTTGCATTCTTCCCAACGCGGGCGATCCGGATTGGATGCAATCCGTCGCGGCGGAAATGAACCTGTCCGAGACGGCATTTGTTCACCACCCGCTTAATGAGAATCCTCTACAGATTCGATACTTCACACCGGCCCGTGAAGTTCCGCTATGCGGTCATGCCACGTTGGCCACAGCTCACATTCTTTTTTCTGAAGGACTTTGTGAGGGTGATACCATCTCATTTCTGGCGGAGAAGGGCGGGTTGTCGGTAT
>JAUIHQ010000060.1 GCA_030432155.1 bacterium
CGTCTGGCTGTTGTGCTTTCTGGATCGGCGGAAACGACGACTGCCTGCCGATGCCCCACCCATCTCCTTTCTCATTCCCTGTTACAATGACGGGGAGACGATTGCGGCAACGATCGAAAGTATTCTTGCCATCCGATACGCCGGCCCGCACGAAATCCTCGTGATCGATGACGGCAGCACGGACCGATCGACGGAGATCCTCGGCCGGTTTGCCGACCGGGAACAGATCGTTCTCGTTCGGAACAGCGCGAATCTCGGAAAGTCAGCATCGTTGAACAAACTGGCGGCTCGGACCCGCCATGAGCGGATCCTGTTCCTTGATGCGGACACGCTGCTCCATCTTGCCGCACTGGATGACATGCTCTCCCGCATGGTCTCGGATCCTCGTATGGCGGCGGTAAGCTGCCCCTATCAACCTTCCAACCGCGGATTTCTGCCCCGGATGCAATCCGTGGAATACAGCATGCTGGCGATGGTGCAGGGGGCGCACAACCTCACATCGGCCCTCGGTATGTGGGGCGGATGTATTATGGTGCGCCGTACCGTGTTTGAAGATGCGGGGGGCTTTACCCTGAATGCGATCACCGAGGATCTTGATCTTGCGCCTGATCCGCTACCCGACGGTCTGGATTCGTAATCCGCTTCACGTTGCACTGGTGTTTGTATACGGAATACTGTCCCTGGGATCCGCCTATGGCATCGTGAGCAATCTCCTCGCATTCGACCGGCTCTATGAAACATTCGCGCTTCTTAACCGTTTCCTGCCTCTGCATGATGCGGTCCGGGTGTTCGCCCGTGTGTATGAGGACGGCATCGAGCAGGGCGTCCTCCTCAGCATACTCTTCACATCCCTTTCGATGGTTTACATCCTTCCCCTGATCCGGAAAGGTCGGGACTGGATCAAGCTCCTGCTGGTGATTCCATTCTGCCTGGGATATTTCCCTATCTACGCTCTGGTATCGATCCTCGGCGCGGCTCACTTTCTCGCCATCAACGGACCGGCAGCGGGTAAGGAACATCGCGCCTGGTAGCGAAACCCTTTCGCGACTTGTCCTTCATCCGGGCGAAGATTCCGCGGCATTGGCGGTCCCTTTAATGTGGACTCCCCCGGCCAAATCCGCTATGCCCGCGTGCCATGGGAACACAACCGCAATCGTATCGACCCTGTCCCCTGCTGGAGCGGGAGAGCAAAACAACAATCCTTCGGCAGGGTCCGGATCAATGGCAACTGGCCCGGTGTGAGGAAACGGGATTTGTGTTTCTGCGGAATCCTCCCGGCTACGAGGCGTTCGAGGAAGATTATGCCTGGGAAGAAACGGCAAAGCAGGAGTCGCGGAAACGATCTCAGGAAGAACCCGCCCGCTATATCCTCAGTTCCGGCGTAAAAGCGTTCCGCGGCAAGGTCATGAAACGGCACCGGATTGCATCGATGGCCTATCGACTCGTGCGGCAGCATACCGGCGGCGACATCAATATCCTCGACATCGGATGCGGCTGGGGCAACGTGGTCAAGAAGGTACTCGACCGGATGCCCGAAACCGGCGGCCCGAATCTCATTCCGCACGGCATCGAATTGTCCCGGAAGCTGGCGGATATCTCCGACCGGAACATGAACAAGCTGGGCGGGCGGTGCGTACAAGCCAACGCCCTCGACGGTGTACACATGTTTCCGGGGGACTACTTCGACATGATCATCATGTGTTCCTTCCTCGAGCATGAGATCAACCCCCTCCCCCTGCTCCGCCGCTGCCGTGACCGGCTGAAAGCAAATGGCGTGATTCTCATCAAGGTGCCGAACTACCAGTCGGTCAACCGTCTCGTCCGCGGTTCCCGGTGGAGCGGGTATCGGTGGCCGGATCATGTGAACTACTTCACACCCCGAACGCTGCGCATGATGATCGAGCAGGCCGGGCTGCAGGTCGCACGTATGAATCTGATCGATCGCATGCCGTTCAGCGACAACATGTACGCCATCGTCCGCCGGGCCTGAAGCCGCCCGACCGGCCGTGGATTCCCGCTTGTCTATGCGATGATTTTCGGCATCATGCTGATGTATTGAATCAGGACCCCAGGACATGAGAATCATCGTCATCGGAGCCGGCAATGCCGGTACGTATCTCGCAGCCAAACTGAGCGAGGAACAGCATGACATCGTCATCATCGACCGCGACTACGAGGCGCTGAAAGACATTCAGACCAGCATCGATGTCCAGACGATCGAAGGCGACGGCTCCAATCCCGAAATTCTGGAAGATGCGGGCATTCGCAAGGCACAGCTCCTGGTGGCGGTAACCGACAGGGACGAAGTCAACATTCTCGCTTGTTGCCTCGCCAATCTGGTCGGCGTTCCCCTGAAAGTGGCCCGGATCACCAGCAAGGATTACTACCAGCCCGGATCGGAATACGACATTCGGCGCCTCGGTATTGACCTCGTGGTCAGCCAGAACGAGGAGTGCGCGGATGAAATTTTCACCATGTTGCGCATGCCGGGAACGATCGAGGCGGTCGACCTCCTGAAGGGGAAGGTGCTGGCCGTCGGCATCAAGGTTCATATGGACAGCCCGATGGTGTTCCAGACCCTGGGCGCATTCCCCGAACCCGACCTCCTGCGCCATGTCCGTTGCGTCGGCATCATGCGGGGCAACGACCTGATCATGCCCGACGGATCGACCCAGTTGATGATCGGCGATGACATGTACCTGGTCGGCCAGGCCGAACATCTCACCGCCTTCCTTCAATGGGCCAATCCCGAATATGCGGGATTCGAGAAGATCGTCGTCGCCGGAGGCGGCGACCTCGGTCTGCAATTGGCCCAGCGCCTGGAGCAGCATGACTGCCGGGTCGTCTTGATCGAACGGGACGAGGAACGTGCCGAATACTGTGCGGAGCAGCTTGACCGGACCCTGGTGCTGCGGGGGGACGCCTTGAGCCCGGAGACCCTCTCCCACGTGGATATCGTCAAGAGCACGGCATTCGTCGCCGCAACCGGGGATGACGAAACCAACATCATGATCTGCCTTCTCGGTGAGAAGGCGGGGGCGACGTTCACCGTGGCCCAGGTGGCCAAGCCCGATTACGTGCCCATCATCTCGAGCCTGAGTCTGCTCGACCGCGCGGTCAGTTCCCACGTGTCCATGATCAACTCCATTCTGCACGCGGTACGGGGCAAGAACGTTCATGCCGCGGCGGTTCTGCAAAAACTCAAAGGCGAGCTGCTGGAGATCGGGCTCACCGCCGACAGCCCGTGGGCCGGCCGGTCGATCGGCGATCTGGATATTCCCGATGGCATGATCATCGCCACCATCCAGCGGGAGCAAGAGATCCTGGTCCCGACCGGCGACCAGGTGCTGATGGCCGGGGATCATCTCGTCATTTTTCTGAAACCCGGGATGGAGCGAAAGGTACACGCTCTTGTGAAGTCATGACCGGTCCTGATGCCATGCACCTGAAGGCCGGAGCCGGACGGCCATGAATCCCCGCCCGGTCTTCCACCTGATATCGTACATGATCATGGTGCTGGCCATGATGATGGCGGTCACCCTCGGCATTGCATGGCTGATGGATGATCCGTCCCATACAATTCGCGGCTTTGCGTTGTCCACCGGGATCACTCTCGTGATCGGGCTGATCCTGTGGGAATTGACCCGCGGTCCGATCGAACTGACCCGCCGGGAAGGTGTGGGCATCGTGGTGTTCGGATGGTTGACCGCAGTCATCCTCGGGGCCCTGCCGTTTCTGTTCTGCCGCACCATCCAGGTCGATCATCCGGTGGATGCCCTCTTTGAATCGATTTCCGGTTTCACCACCACCGGCGCATCCGTTCTGACCAATCTTGAAGAGCGCAGCCACGCGATTCTGTTATGGCGCGCGATTACACATTTCCTCGGCGGCATGGGCATTCTGGTTCTGGTGGTCGCCATCATTCCCTTTCTCGGGGTCGGCGGCATGCAGATCTACCGGGCGGAGATGGCCGGTCCCTCGAAAGATCGCCTCACCCCGCGCATTGCCTCGACGGCCAAGCTGCTGTGGGGCGTCTATGTCGCGCTGAATCTCGCCCTGATTCTGCTGTTGAAATTCGGGGGCATGAGCTGGTTCGACTCGGTATGCCACGCCTTCGCCACGATTGCAACCGGGGGCTTTTCCACCCGCACCGCCAGCATTGCCGCCTACGACAGCCTCTACATTGAAACCGTGATTACGGTCTTCATGTTCCTCGCCGGGCTGAACTTTGCCCTCCATTTCCGGGCGCTCAAGGGCGACGTGCTGGCCTACGCGAAAAACGCGGAAGCCCGTTTTTACCTGATGCTGTGGCTGGGCGCCTGCCTTGCCTGTACGGCCGATCTGTGGCTGCGGGCGGGACGGGAAATCGGCTCGGCGGTGCGCGGGGCCTTTTTCACCGTGACGTCGATCCTGACCACCACCGGCTTCGGAACGGACGATTACAACCAGTGGCCCGCCCTGTCCCAGGTCATCCTTGTCCTTCTGATGTTCGTCGGCGGATGCGCCGGGTCCACTGCGGGCGGCATCAAGAATATCCGACTGTTCGTGCTGTTGAAGAAGACGACCCGGGAAATTCGCCTGTTCCTTCATCCCCAGGCGGTCTATCACATCAAGATCGGGGGGCGGATCATCGAACCGGCCATCGTCGGAAACATCATGGTGTTCTTCTTTATCTTCGTGATGATCTTCACCTTCGGCTCGATCCTTATGAGCCTCTATACCGAAGACCTCATCACGGCAGTATCGGCGGTCATCGCCGCTCTCGGCAATATCGGCCCCGGCCTGGGTGCCGTCGGCCCGACGGAGAACTATGCCCACATCCATCCCATGGGCAAACTCGTGCTGTCCCTCTGCATGCTGCTAGGAAGGCTGGAGCTCTACACCATCCTCATTCTCTTTATTCCCAACTTCTGGCGGAAGTGATGGGTCAACCGGCCGGAATCACCAGCACCGGACACGCAGCTTTTCGCATTACACCCTCCGTCACGCTCCCCACGAGCAGGTTGCGCAGCGCACCGTGGCCATGGGAGCCCATGATGATCATGTCGGCATCATGTTTTTCGGCTTCGGCCAGGATCTTCTCGACCGGATAGCCCTGAATGACCAGAGCGGTTACCTTGAGGCCGTCCGCCTCCAGTTGCTCATCGAGCTGATGCAGACGGCGATGTTCCTCGGAAATTGTCTCCGCCACCGCATCGCGTACCGTCTGGGGCCCCGGCTCATACCCGATAAACTCCGGTTCGGGGTCGGCGATATGCAAAAGAACCAGGGACGCATCGAATGTTTTTGCCATGGTCCCGGCATACTCAACCACCCGGGCTGTTACATCGGAAAAATCAACGGGAACTAAGAGGGTCTTCATCATGGAACCTTTCGTGCGGATGCATAGACAAGCTTACCACCGGAACCGGCCGGAGACCAGAGCGAACCCCGCCCCTCCCCCCAAACCTCAGAGAATTCCTGATGCCCCCCTAGGGGTGAAATCCCGATACCGCTTTTTTCCCGCCTGTGAAACACTACTCACCTTTACCACCATACATGTATCCACCATGACGAAGCGAGACCATCGGAAAGCAAGCTTGGAAGAAATACGAAATCTGTTTGATTGCGGGCAGTTTGAGCTGGTCATCCAACGATTGACACAGATCGTGAAATCATCGCCCACGTTCGAAGCGGCTTATCTTCTTGCGGAAAGTTACCGCCAGCTCGGGGAGCATCATGAGGCGGAGACGGTCCTGGACATTATTCGTGAACGAGGCATGCGCCCGTCTTCCGGCGAATAATACATCATGGCGGGTTGATCAGGATGCCGATTTCCGTCCCCCGCGGCGGCTGTTCAGCCAGTTTGCGGCGCAGATCACCACCTCATTGGCGGTTCCGAGTTTCATCTTGCGTTTGATATTATCCCGGTAGGTCTCGATGGTTTTCACGCTCAGCTCGAGGTTGTCGGCGATATCGCGAATGGTCACGCCGGACCCGATCAATTGAAAGACATGGAGCTCACGGTCGCTCAGACTGCGGACCAGAGCGAGGTCGTCATCCATGTCATCCTCGATGAGTTTTTTCAACAGCCGGACGTTCATCACCCGGCTGAGAAATATATCCCCCGCCATCACCGCCTCGATCGCCTGGACGATATTCGAGGTGACTTCGTCCTTCATGATGTAACCCGATGCGCCGGCCCGCAATGCCCGTTCCGCATACAGCGTTTCATCCTGCATGGAAATGACGAGCATGCGGATATCCCGATACTTTTCATGCACAGCGCGGATCAGGTCGAGGCCATCCTGCCCCTGGAGCAGAAGATCGACCAGGACGACGTCGGGACGGGTATCGGCCACCACCGTGAGCGCCTCCTCGACATTGGCCGCCTCTCCGCACACATCAAACATGGGCTGCCGGCTGAGCAGGCCGACGAGGCCTTCCCGAACGATCGGATGATCATCCACCACCACAATCCGCACCTGTCCGGTCTTCAACTGTTCCATCGTATTATTCATATTTTGGCTCCCGGTTACCGCGCCGTTGGACCCGGCATGTTATCGACGTTCCGCCCTGCGGCCGGCGATCCGCGGAAAACTCCGCATGAATCAACCTGGCGCGGTGCTCCATGATGTGCATCCCCATGCCCGAGGCGGTGTGAACATCGCCCGGCAATCCCTTTCCATCGTCCCAAATTTCGAGCTGTACCGTACCATCAACGTCCTTCAGATGAATACCGATGGTTTCCGCTTCGGAGTGCTTGACCGCATTGGTCACGGCTTCATGGGCAATACGGTACAATTGATCCGCGGTGACATTTTCCAGCCCCACCACCCGGTCTTCGCCTCGATAGATACACTCACGATGGAAGTAGGTCCCGATGGAATTCGCGAGTTCATTCAATGCCTCGGAAAGACCGGCGCCGTCAACCGCCACCGGGTTCAACCCGCGGGCCAGCGCCCGGACTTCCTGGGATGCACGATTCACCAGCTTGATCACCGATTCCATCTCCTCCCGGCATGTCTTCGCATCCTTGTCGCCGCCCAGCTCAATGATCTTGCATTTATAGGCCACCGCGGTCAGAAGCTGGCCGAGATTGTCGTGCAGATCCCGGGCAATTCGCTGCTGCTCGCGAACACTGACATCCATGACCTCCTTTTCCATACGTTTGATATAGGTGACGTCCTGCATGATGCCGAGGATACCCGCCGGTTGCCCGTCGGATCCGTAGAACACCGCCTTGTTGACCAGAAAATTGCGGGCCATTCCGTCCGCACACTGCAATCGTGACTCGTAGGACTGATTTCGCAAACTTTTGATGATCTCTCGATCCCTTGCGTCATGACGATCAACGACGTCTTCTGTCAGCGTCTTACGAAAATCCTGAATTGAGCGACCGACCACCATCTCCGGCGATACGCCATACATCTGCCAAGCATACACTCGATTGCAACCGATATACTTGAGATCCATATCCTTGTAAAAGACCGGCAGCGGAATGGTATCAAACAGCTTTTCGAGAAACCGGAGATGTTCCTCCATGGTGCGGCTCGATTCCTCGATCACTCCCAGCATGTTGTTGATGCCCTCGGATAATTCCCCGATCTCATCAGAATGGCGCAAGACCGCCCGCAAGCTGTAGTTCTTTGACCGGTTTACGCTTTGCACTGTCTCGGTCAGATCCAGAACCGGCAGGGTCATCATCGCGGATGCCCAGCTCGAGAGTCCCCACGCCACCAGGGCGGAGAGAAGGAAGAACGATATCGCGGTCAGCAGGAATTGTGAAAGCGTTGCATGAAGCTCACCCAGACCGCTCTTGACAATCACCGCACCGAGGAGTTCACGGTCGAGGATCACCGGCTCAAGAACGCATAGGTGATCACGTTCCTTAAGAATGAACGGCCGGGATATATCAGTCAGAAGAGCCGGTTCCAGCGAGTGCTGCTCTCCATGATAGGCAAATATCTCCGAAGTGCTGTCGACAACGACCGCGTATTGAAAGGATGGGAGGTCATTAAGCGCCCGGAGATGACTCACCGTGGTGGCACGATCGCCGAATGCGAGCGACGCCCGGATTGTCTTGGCGGTGAGGCGGGTCGCTGCGGACATCTGGTCGTAGGTCTGTTGATACAGCACTCGCCGGTCATGGATGGTGAATAGAATGGTTGCCATCACCAGCACCGCCATGGTTACGGCCATGATGATCACGGAAAACTTTACCCGAAGCGACCAGGTTGCCCAGCCTGACAGTTTCATGGCCCCTCCTCTTCTTCCCCAACAATGATCGCCAGCTCCAGCAAGGAGGAACGCATATGCAGCCCTGCCGCCCTGGCTCTCGAAAGGTGGATTTCAAATCGCAGCTTACGGTTTATCCGGAAGAAATTGATCATGACCATGGTTCGGGCCGCATGCATCTGATCGGCCACGGTCAGAATGGGAAGCCCATCGACGGCTGTGACATACGCCTGAAGTTCGGACCTCGAATCCGTGTTGATGAACAGCACATCACAGGCCCTCGCGTCATCCGGCGAGGATACCGGCCGTACCTCCAGAGCGCGGCCTCGAATGATGGTCTGATCGTACGCCTGAAACGCCTCGCCGAATTCCTCCAGATTCACAACCCCCAGGACAAGATTCGTCCGGGTGGCTGCGCCCGACGATGAGTCCCCATCGTCCGGCCATGTAACGAACTGCGCAAACCGGACCAGGAAGGCCGCCTTCAAGCTGTTTTCAGCGTTTCGGCTATCCGTACCCTGTGCCCCCGCCGGCGAACAGAGGAGCGCAGACAGGATCAGCAGACATCCTGTCCACAACCGACATGTTCTCCATGCATCATACATACGCGGCTCTTTCAGCCGTCTGGTCCCTTAATATGTCACACTGACATAGGCATAGGCACTGCGCTCAATTTCAGGCTGCAGAATATTCAGAAACTTACCCTTAAACTCCGGATGCTGCGGTTCCAGCAGGTTTTGTCCCACGACCGCGAACTCGACGCGGCGGGTTGCCTGCCACGCGAGTCGTACGTCCGCCGTGATGTAGGAGGGAACCTCCAGGTACGGGATGGAATCAACGTAACGTGTTACAACATCCAGCGTCACGTCATCACACGGGTCGAGGGAAACCCAGAACTGGGCCTGATTGCGCGGGGTCTTGTTCTCATCATTGATCACGATTATGTCCTGCCCGCCGTCGATCTGATCGAGATCCATCTGCACATACCCGTACGAAAGCTTCAGACGAAGGTCCTCCAGCGGATACCACATCACCGCGGCTTCGCCGCCATAGGATGAACCGGCGAGTTTGTTGTCGGCCCGGAACGAACGGATCATCGACATACCCCCGGCGTCGGGAAACGTGGGACCGGGCTCGGCGGAGATCAGGCTGTCATAATCGTTGTAGAACAGGGCGGCATCGAAGGTGAATTCGTCATGGACCAGGGCCCGGTAGCCGGCTTCGTAGGCGATCAATTCCTCGGCGTCCAGGTCGTCGCTGCCGAAGACGGTCCACAACACCGGGACACCGTCCTGGACCTCAACGTTCACCACATTGATGCCTTCATACTCGATCCGGGAAGGTGTACGAACCGCCCGGGAGACGGACGCCCACAGCGTGTGCCGGTCGGCCGGATGATACCGCATGCGGATGTTCGGCTGCAGCTCGTACTCCGTATAGTCATGATGTTCCAGCTTTACCCCAGCCGTGAAGAAGAGTTCATTCTCCACCAATGCGTATTCATCCTCGATGAATACATTGGCGATATGCGTATCCTTCTCTTCGGGATCGAACTGGATGAAAAGCCCGCTGACATCATCGTCATGCATATACCGGTACCCGCCGCCCATGACCACCTGGTGGCGTGGGTTGAGTGCATGATGGAACTGTAGTTCGGTATCGACCGTGTCGCGCCGCTCCTCGAATGTGGGGCTCAAGTCCCTGACAATACGGTCATAGTACATCTGAAGCTGAATACGGGAACCTTCCGCATAGACATGGCTCCAGCGTCCGATGAGGTTACCGCCGAGATTGTCGTTATCGGACACGAGCAGCTCACCGGGATTGGCGGCAAAGGGAGAGGCCCTGGCGGCAATCTCTGATTCACTATTATAAACATCGCCCTGCAGGGTCCACTCGTCCCATGCAGTCGGTTCTCCGTCGATGCGAAACCCGCCGCGTACCGATGTCCATTGATCCTGGGTGTCCATACCGTCTTCATCAACAAACCCGTCGCGTTCGAACGCCTTGACGTACACGCGATAGGTGGTGTTGTCGTTCAAACTGCCGCCGTAACGGGCACTGCCGAAAGCACGTTCGGTTCCCCCGCCGCCCAACGTAAGCAATACGCCCTGCGTGGCATCCGAATCCCTGGTAATGATATTGATCACGCCGTTGACCGCATTCGCGCCCCACAGCGCGGCGCCCGGGCCCCGGATCACTTCGATGCGATCGACATCCTCCAGCATCAGATCCTGGAGCTCCCACGTTGTACCGGAGAACAGAGGCGTATACACACTTCGCCCATCGATCAGCACGAGGAGATGCTTGGCGAACTGGCCGTGAAAACCACGGACGCTGACCGCCCACCGGCTGAGATCGATGCGCGAAACCGTCACGCCCGGGGCGAGGCGCAGTGCGTCCGGAATCGATGTCGCGCCGGAACGCCGGATATCCTCCGCTGTCACCACCCCGACAGCGGCGGGTGTATCCAACAGACTGAGCGGCATACGGGATGCCGTCGATATTTCGACATCCATGAGATCCGTCAGAGAATACTCGGAAAGGAAATCAGCTTCCGGTTCCCGGGCCATCGTCCATGTGGACCCGGCCAGCATTCCCCCCACCAAACCCCAACCAATCAGGAACCCTGTTCTCATGTTTCTCTCCTTTTCTCCGGCGTTCGCCGATCTATGCACAACCTGCAACCATCCGTATCCCTAACGTGCGGATGTAGCGGGAATAATAACAAATGAAGGCAAGCTTGGGTATCAGGATAAACCCGATGAAATAGCCTGGGTATTTCCCCTAGGTGGATTCCACGATAGAAATCTAATCAGTACGCCAAATCGACGATTGGCGGGAGATATGAACATGGATGTGCCTTCAGGGAATCTCCCTGGACACCCTTACCGGAACTGAAGCAGATTGAACATCGGGGACAGGCGGCGATCGGCTTCCCGGGTTACAGGAAGCAACCGGCTATTGCATTCATGGCCCAGACCATGAGCGGAACGGATGCAAAAGCGAGCAGCGTGGATGCGAAAACCGCATGCGCAGCCAGTGAATGATCGCCGCCGAATCGATCCACGAAGATCGAACAATTCAGCGCCACCGGCATCGAGGAAATCAACAACAGCACAAACCTCTGATCGTCATCAAGGGTCCATCCGAGTGCATGCAGAGCCAACAGACCGGTGAGAAAAAGCAACGGGGCAACGAGGAGACGAATCGGTAGAATACGGATCAGGTCGGCTCGTGCATTGTCGGCCCCGGGCTCCACACCGGCAATATGCGAGCCCAGAATAATCAGCGAGGCCGGAATGGTCAGCCATCCCACCCAGTACATGGCCTGGAAAAAAGCGTTTCCCGCAACGGTTTGTGAAACCGAGTCCACCTGATCCGGCAGGAGCAGAGCCATGACAAGACCGGACACTGCCGCCAGCAAACCGGGATTGAACACCAGCATGCGAATGACATGGGCGCCTCTCATACGGCCGCGCAACAATCGGACACAGAACGTCCACAGAACAAACTGCATCGGAATGTTGAAGAAGATGACAATGGTAACGCCGGTGCTGCCGAGGATCGGTTCGACGATGGCCAGCGGGAGAAAGATCCAGTTGGGCATCATGCCGCAGAAAAGAAACGTTCGGCGATGCGCCGTTGTTCCGGAAAGCCGGTGCACCAGCGCAGCCGTCCCGAACCCCGCCCCCAGCATCATGCAGCCCAGTACGCTGAAATGCAGAATCGTGTGAAGATTGGATGGATTGACCGACAGAAGCATCTGGCGGAATACCAGCACCGGGAAAAGAATATCCACCATGATCCGACTGGTCCAGGATGTGCGCCGCCGGTCAAGGGCGCCGATCCGGCGGAGAAGCCAGCCGGCGAAGATCAATCCGGCCATCAGGAGTACACGGGAGACAAGGGGATGCATGGGGCTCATACCGTCAGGATATCCTGACCCATGGATTTGCCCGCAACCCATCCGGTTGTCCACGCCGACTGCAGGTTGAAACCGCCGGACAGACCATAAAGGTCGAGGATGCCGCCGGCGAAAAATAAACCCGGACACTTGAGGCTGGCCATGGTCGATGGATCAACTTCATCCAGTCGCACACCGCCGCTCGGTACCGCCTCTGAGTCCGGTACCATGCCGTCGATTACGTATGGGTCGTCCAACAGACCGGCAGCAACGGAAGCAGCATGGCGCCGAACGGTTTCCGTTAGATCCGCCGCATCCTCGCTCAACCCGCAACCGGCAAGCACCGACATCACGACCCCTGCCGGCAACCTGTTCAACACCGACGCAGGTTGTTGCTCGAGCTCTGACACAAGTTGACCCAGCTTCCGGTCAGGCAGCCAGCTGATCGACAACCGGCATTGATACTTCAGGGCCTGGAACAGACTCGAGCCCCAGGAGGACAATTTCAGGATCGCCGGCCCGGTAAAACACCCGTCCGCCACCATGACCGGCCCCTCCTGAGCGGCCAGGGCCTGACCGTCAACCCGCACCGAAACCGGGTCGACGTTCACACCCTCCAGATGGCCCGCACGCGGATCGGAAGTATGCAGGGCGAACAGGGTCGAGTACCGCGGAACCACCGTATGCCCGAAGGTCCGGAGAATCCCGTCCAGCGACCGGCTGTATCCGGTGGCCAGAAGCAGGCGGTCACACAGCGTACGGGAGCCGTCGGAGAAGGTTACGGCAAATCCGCGGGACAGGGCATGTACGGCGGACAGCCCGCAGGAGGTATGAATGCGGATCCCGGCCCGGCGGGCTTCGTCCAGCAGGCAATCCCGAACGGTGACCGCATCTCCGGATCGTGGAAAAATCCTTCCGTCCGGGTCCCGGATGAGACGCACACCTCTCGATTCGAACCAGTCAATGGTATCGACGGTCCGCCACCGCCGGAACGATGGCGCCAGCGAATCGCCGCCGCGGGGATAAAACAGAAAGGCTTTCTCGGGATCGAACCCGTCATGGCTGATGTTGCCCCGCCCCCTCCCGGACGCGAGAACATTCTCCAGCAATGTCTCACCCGACTCATACAGATCCACCCGGCTGTCGGGCAGACTTTCCGCACAGGTGATCGCCGCGAAAAAACCGGCCGCGCCGCCGCCGGCCACGACAACCCGGAATGTATCATCCTGTTTGAGATCATTCATGCCCGCCATCTTATGCAGCGAGGGCAGGCATGTCATTCATTAACGTCGCGCCGATTACCCGTGGCAACCGCACCCGGATCCGCATCCGCCCGACGAGGGCATGTCGTCCTCGTCCGGAACCCGGCCCAGTTCAAAGGTACGCCGGACATAGGTGCTGACTGTCTCTTCGATCTTCTGCATCTGCCGCTGGGCTTCGATGAACTTCGTGGCCACCGGCATCGCAAGAAACTCTTTCTCGACGCTCTGAAATGCCTCAAACTCCTCCTCGGTGACCTGTTGGCCTGCATGCTGCTTGCCGTGAAGTTCTTCCTGCATGTCGCAAAGTTTTTCGTAAACCCTTCGGGCATCCTGGTCTTCGAGGAATGCAAGAATGTCCTTCTTCAGGTTCTGATAGGCCGGCTGGTCGAGGATGGTCTGGCACAGCTCGACCGTTTTGGTCACGATCGGCGACTGATCCGCCATGGGAATCGCTTTCATTGAATCATCTCCGTAGTTGTTTTCGTACCGTCTTTTCGGCGGAATGCGAAATCCCCTTGACGGTCGTCGTGTCTCTCCTTACGCAATATATGGACTGCATGAATGCCAATGTCAAAAATTTGCCTTATCTAATCCGGTTGCTGGATGACGACACCCCGGTGGTCCGGGACGCGGTGATCGCGGAATTGCTCGCCCACGGGCCGGACCTGGATGACCGGCTCGAAGCGCTGGAACCGTCGCCCACCGCCGCCGATCGTGCGAGGCTGGCCGCGCTCCTTGAGCCCCGGCGCATGGACACCCTCCGCCAATCCTGGCCGGCCTGGATCCGGGAGCCGACCGAGAATGCGCGGCTGGAACATGCGTTTCAGCTCCTGACCGACTTCATGAACCCCCGGTCACGTCCCGTCCTCGTGCCGCCGCTGCTGGACAGCCTCGCCCGGCGGGTGCGGGAATCGCTGCCCGATCCGGATCCGGTCAGCCTGGCCGCGTTTCTGTTCCGGACGGAAGGATTCCGGGGCGCGCACGCCGACTATTATCATCCGGAGAACAGCGACCTCGCACATGTCATCCTGCACCGGCACGGCATCCCCATCACCCTGACCTGCCTTTTCATCCTTGTGGGGAGCCGGCTCGGGCTGGAGATCGAAGGGTGCAACTACCCGGGTCACTTTCTCGCCCGCTGCAAGGCCGCGGACGACAAGGTGTTTATCGACTGTTTTGACCATGGCCGCATGCTGACCGAGCAGGAGCTGGTGTCCTCCGGCCATTCATCGCTGAAAGCGGTGCGGAACATGCTGTATGCGAAGACGGATGCCCGCACCATCCTCGAACGGGTATTGCGCAACCTGGTCCAGGCGTATCGCAAGCGGAACCGCCATGACCTGGCGGAACTGATGATCGAACTGCTCGACATGACCCGCGAGCTGGCGGCACCGAAGCGGCGGCGCTGACCGGATCACATCATCGACAGGGCATCCACATCCACCTGGCACTTTA
>JAUIHQ010000061.1 GCA_030432155.1 bacterium
GGTCGCCCTTTCCATCGCCGGCCTGATGGCTGCCTGCACCTTCTTTCCCCATGTCGATCTCGGCGTGGACTTCAATTACTATGGCGGCAAATTCCACGTGAGTCCGAACGCAAGCATCGGCGTGACCGGTCGTCCGTAGACTCTTCGCCGGTTCCCCATCGAAGCAAATTTGGAACGGCGTCGGATTGTGTTCCCCCGTGATGGCGGATTACCGAACGGCGAGAAGGACGACGCCGGCAGCCATCAGCACGATGCCGGCCCAATGATGGAGCGATAGCTTCTCACCGAGGAACCATACTCCCATCAACGCGATCATCAACAGGCTCAGCTTGTCGATCGGGGCAACCCGTGATATCGGCCCGAGCTGGATCGCGCGGAAATAGCACAGCCACGATAACCCCGTGGCGATACCGCTCAACACGAGGAACAACATGCTCCGACGGGAAATCGAAGACACCGGGTGGAATGCCCCGGTGGCCGCCAACAACACGAACAGAAAAACCGCCACCACAAGCGTTCGCACAAACGTTGCGAAGTTGGAATTGATGCCTTCCACGCCGATCTTGGCCAGCATCGCCGTAAGAGCCGCAAAAACGGCCGAAAAGAAAGCCCACAAATACCATGAGTCCATCAAGGCGGCCCTTCTTTTCACGTCAGGGAATCACCCACCAACTCTGCAACACGCCGATTTCCCTCAGCCCCTCAATCAACTCAAGAATGCCGATAATCCAGATAAACCACAGCGCGCTGAAAATGTGCCGGCGGAATACGCGCGGATTCACCTCATAGGTGGAAGGCTCGCGGATGACAAGGCTTCGGGGAATGAGCCGGGGTGTTTCCCGGCAGTATGCCTCATGTAGTTCGCCGAAGATTTCCCGCAGCCGCGTTTCCTCACCCTTGATGACGAAGGGATAATAGATGAGGAACAGCAACACCAGGACTACAGGGAACGTGATCGTTTCTGTTGCGAACCCGACACCGGCGACCCCGATCAAACTGAAGAAATAGAGCGGATTTCGGCACATCGAATAGGGTCCGTCGGTGATGAGCTGCCGATCTTTGTAGCCGGCAATATACAGCGAGCACCACATTCTGCCCAGGGAGGCGACGGCAGCCAGCACAATACCCAGCAGAAAAAGCAGGAGGGAAACGACCTCGCTTGCATCCTCCCAGTAACTTCTCGAAAAACAGACAGCCACAAACACGGCCCCAGCCGCCAATCGGGTGAGAAAGATTCGAAGAATTTCGCTTTTTGCTTTCATTCGCTATGTCCCTGTCCGTACTACCATGTGCGACTCCATTCGTAATTCTGATTGAATCATACTGACTTAGCAACCCGGGTGTTCAAGTTTATGAGCCGTGACGGCTGTTGATCAATCGTGCTGTTCGTGTTTGCACTTTTAGCATGGTTGGACTACTACCGTGTCCAAATCATGAACACCTTCCTTCCCTCCGGCCGGCATTTTCTACTGCTTCTTTCCGGCATTGTGCTGCTATTCGCATCCGGATCCTTTTTCCGAGGTTTGAACGAGCCCGACGAGGGTCGATATGCCAATATTGCACTTGAGATGCTCGAACCAGGGGGGTCGTGGATGACTCCGGTTCTTTCGGACTACGAGCACTATGACAAGCCGCCGCTTGTGTACTGGTTGACCGCGGCCTCCCTCGCCCTCTTCGGCCGGCATGAATGGGCCGCCCGGTTGCCCTCCATATTCGGAGCATTGGCGGGACTTGCCGGAATGGCATGGATGGCGTGGAGGCTGTATGGCGTACGAACGGCATGGTGGAGCTTGATCGTGTGTTCAACGTTACTGCAGTTCGCTGTTTTTTCCACCATCCTGACGCCCGACATGCTTCTCACCGGATTCTGCATGCTTGCGGCAGGAGCCTGGGCGGAGGGCAAAACCCACAATCGTCGTATTCGGTGGTGGTTGGTCAGCCTGTTATTCTGGATCGCGGCCTGGCATGCCAAGGCGACAACCGCCCTGATCCCGCTCTCCGGCATGGCCCTGGGCCTTTTGCTTACCGGCAACCGGGAGGGCTTGGGCGCCCTGCGGCCGTTGCGAACAGTCGCGGCGATCATCCTTTTGTCGTCGCCATGGTACCTGTTGATGATGGCCCAACATCCGGGACTGGCGGACTTTTTCTTCGGACGAGAAATTGTTGGCCGCATCGGCGGCCATCCGGACGGCCGACATGGACCCATCTATTATCACCTGGGCGTGTGCCTGATTGCATGGCTTCCCTGGTGGCCATGGGCATTCAGACGACATGCCAACCGGTCATCCACTCCTCTATGGAGGCGTATCCCACTCGAAGGATGGGTGGTGGTGTTCGGCATCGGATTTTACTCCATGATCTCTTCCAAGCTCCCGGCCTATACCCTTCCTTTCGCCCCGTGGCTGGCGGTGTGGTGCGCCAAAAACATTGTGAACAGCCAAAAGGCTTCCCATCGGAGCCTGTATGGGACGGCTGCGATCGCCGCTGCATGTTACATGGCCCTTGGCATAGCCATTCCCGCGTTCGAGAGTCGTTTGTCCCGAAATTCCAGTATACGTCCGGTTGCCGTGTATCTCCTCAGCCACCAGGCCGACCATATCTATTTTGACAAGTACTGGCCGGGCGCAGAATTTTACCTGCCGGAGAACAAGGTTCACTACCTTGAGAAACCACCCGTCGAGCGCGAGGGGGATCCGGGCGACCGGGAATCAGAGGTGCCCCACTTCGTTGTCAGCGACATATGGCCGGAACTTCTGGAGTCATCAGATCATCAATCCATTTGGATCGTCCTCTTCCAGGACAAAAACCACGAGATCCTTAAGACCCTCCCGCCGGGTTTCACCGCCGGCAACCCGGTCGTGATCGGGAACTTCCGATGCTACCCGATCTCTTCATCTGACGGGTGACACCCCAGCAGGCTTTACGTAAACGCCATTGGTGAGCGTTCTCCTTCGGCAGACGGAAGCATTCCCGTGTAGGATACAGGCTGGATCACGATTGAAACGTCATGCCGCCAGTTCATCCATACACAGTATCCCGCCGACCCATCGCAGGCGTTGTCCTGCTCCTTCTGTGCCTGTCCCCCGTCGCACTGCCGGCCCGGGCGGATATCCAGCAGGTTCCGGGCGGTTTTCTGATCTCCGGCTCCAACACGGCGGTCATGGTCAGCGAGACCAACGGAGCGCTGGTTTCCATTAACGCCGGGGCCGGGACGATCGCCCGCAGCGGATCGGACGGCTTGTGGGCGCTGGCGTTCACCAACAGTGCTCTTCATACCCAGGGGATGATTCGGGCTTCATCCTTCGTCGCCGGATCCGCCTCCAATTCGTTCACCTGGTCGCTGTCGCCGGACACCCATGCTCTTCACCTCGTCTACAGCAATACCGAGGTGTCGGTGGTCGTGACGCTGTCCAACCGGAGCGACGGGGTGGATATGACCGCCTCGGTTACCTCGCACGTCCACACCCTTCTCGGGATGCAGATCCCGGCGGAGCTGCGGTTCGAACCGTCCGCTCTTGACCGGTTCATCGCCCCATCCCATTCCAGCGACGGGGTAGGCGCGGCCTACACCACCAACTTCTTCATCATCCAGCCGGAGGAGGATCCGGCGAGCTGGAAAGATCACCTCGCCGGGCCGTCCGGTTATATCAGCCTGTATGGCGGTGGACTCAACTTTATCGACACGAACGATCCGGTTTCGGTCCAGTTCACCGCGGACGGAACGGCATGGCTGGGCGAAGACCTGACCAACGCCTGGTCCACGATCGATGCCGTGGTGAACCGCCCCCCGGCGGCGGGGCAGACCGACATCGTCCTGCTCGATTCCTCACTCGGGCCCTATGTTTCCGGAAGCCGCCTCGGCGGGGATACCAACCACGCGGGCTGGCTGATGCGGATATCCGGACCGGTAGACCGGTCGCGAGCCCCTTTCTCCCTGGATGTCGTGACGGCGGCCATCGAACACCTCGCCGATACCGTCACCGGCCGTACCGAGGTCGCCCTGCTTTCCATGGAGCGGGGCCCGGTCATCGGATTTAACTGGCCGTCCTCGGTGCGGGTCGATGAATGGCGGACCCGGCTGAACGCGTCAACCTCGCTTGCCTCCCATGGCGTCAGTATCGTCGATATCACCAGCCTGCCGGACATGATGTCCGCGCTCAACGGAACCAATACCCTTGCCGTTGTGAATCCCTACGGCGAGATCGTACCGGCAACCCTGGCCGGCGGGGTTGCGGAAACGGTCAGCAACATTCAGACCTTTGTCCACGGCGGCGGAAGCTGGTTTGAAACCGGCGGTCACCCATTCTTCTTCGCCCTTCAGGCGGAACAGTACTACACCAACAGCCTCTACTACCCGCCGGCCTTCGCGGATTTTCTCCATCTTGAAACCACTCACGGCAACGCATCGCTGTATGGCGTTCAACCGGTCCCCGAGGATCCTTGGGCGGGCGCCACCAACCCGGCCTCCTTATTTGTACCGGGACAACTGGCCTGGGGCGGCGATGCTGAGGGCGGCTACTGGGAGCGAGGTTTCGCAACCTATGTTACCGCCGGCAACACCTGGCAATCGCCGGTGGTGCGCCTTTCACTCGGACAGACCGCAACGAACGCGATCTCGGACTATGGTGCAGCCAACGGGTACAACCGCACCCTTGATGACAAGATGTCCCCCGGCATTCTCGACACCTTCCGCGAATCCGTGATGATTCACTATGTCGGAGTCAGCACCCAGCTCATGGCCCGGATGCATCTTCTTCCCCCCACCTCCCTGCTCCACTTCGAACAGTATCTGTACGGGGGATTCGACAAGCAGTACCCCGACCACCTCCCCCCCAATCCTTCCTTCGGCACCCCGGAGGATTTTACCAATTTTCTCGGCATGGCCAAAGCGGCCGGCCACCTGACCATGCCCTACACCAACCCCACATTCTGGGGCGAGGACCCGCGGGGCCCGACGTTCCTCGCCAAAGGTACGGATCCGCTGGTTTTGAATCCCGATGGTTCCTTTTCTTATGAAGAATACTTTGGCGAAGGCGGGTATACCGCGACGCCGTGGCATCCGGATGTACGCGATGCCAACGAAGACATCATCAGCCAGTTCCTCACCCATTACCCGGTGGATCTTGTCTTCCAGGACCAGATCGGCGCCCGCACCTGGCAGTATGACCTGAACCCCGCATCCCCCACCCCGGTTGCCTATATTGCCGGCAACGCGGCCCGGGCCGGGGAGGACAGTGCATCAATCCCGGTTTCCACCGAGAACGGCTGGGACCGGCTGGTGAATGCCGAAGCTCAGTTCTGCGGGATGAGCTGGGGCCTTGCCCCCACGATCAACGCCCCGGTGTGGCGACGGTTTCTTCGCGAACGGTATGCACCGGAGACGTGGAATGTCTTTCCTCTCGCCCAGATCATCGCACACGACAAGGTCGCGATGTACCACGGCAACCTGAATCAGCCGGTCACCGATTTTGAAACGGCATCGTGGACCCTCGGCCTGGGGTACGGCATGTCGTATTACCTGGTGGCGGAAGACCTGCTGATGTGGATCGACCGGTTGCAGGCATCGGTGTGCGCACGGTACATCGGCGAGCCGACCGGCGCCTTTCACCACCGGTGGGGTTCGCAAACCCCGGAGCCGGACAACGGGGTCATGGAAGCCACCTATGGCCCGGTGGACATTGTCGCCAACCTCGCACCCGAGGCCCTGGTTACCAACGGGATCACCATCGCTCCCCACGGGTTCCTTGCCGATGCGCCGGACATGCGGGCCGCCGTCCTCATTCCGCCCGGTGCATCGACATCGGAAGCATACGTGGTGGAAACCACGGCATCCGGTTTTGATTTCTGGGTCTACAGCCGGGGGGATCGCCAGGCCAGCCTTACACTGCCGACAGGCTACAACGGACATGTCACCCTCAGCCTGGACGGTGCACCGCCGGTCCACACCCAGATCATCGACAACCTGCTGGCCGTACCGCTGGGCACCGCCCCCACCACCAACGCCTACCTGTGGGCCGGAAGTGTTTCCACCAATCTCCTTCCCTCGATCACCGGCGTAACCCCCAGCACGACCAATGTATTCGGCACCGCATCGATCACCCTAAGCGGTACGGTCCGTGCGCCCGGTCCCACATACCCGTCCGACGGAGAAACGGTCCGCATCAGCTTCAACGGTGTGACCAATAGCGCGTTGATCTCCGGCGGCGCAGGCGGCTTTTCGGTGACCATACCCACCGACACACTGCCGATCGGGTTTTACACCATCACCTATGCATATGGCGGGAATGCATTTCTCAACGCTGCACCCGACAACACCGAAACATCGATCACCGTGGTGGAGGCGCCGCCGCCGGTTTATGGACCCATCCTCGTGGACTTCGGCAGCGATGCCTCCTTCAACGGCGTCAGCGTTGTGAATCCCGATGCGGACGGTTATTACTGGAACAGCATCTGGGCCGGCGCCTTTGCCGCCAATCTGGTCAGCGCCACCAACGGTTCGACCACCGTAGATATCGGTTTTGACGGCACATCCGGGACGGACAATGTTGGCGGGCCGGACGGTGCAGTGGATCAAGCGGCGCTGGGGCTTCTCGGCGGGGATACCAACGCGGTTAATGACTACTACGTTACATCGCAATTCCAGATCCAGGGCCTTTCGACCGGCCGTACCTACCGACTGACGTTTTTCGGATCACGATCCGACACCACCGACGCCGCAACCGAATTTGCTGTCTGCACCGACGCCGCCTACACCGGGGTTCTCGCATCGGTCCTGCTGAATGTACGCGATCCCCTTAACCCCTCACAACCGAACAGCAACACCGTTGCTGCACTGGACGGCCTCGTGCCCCGTCCGGGCGGGATTCTTTATGTGAGCTTCCGGGGAGACAACGGCGGCGATGGATACCTCAACGCCATGATGATCGAGGACGAAGGCGCGGGGCCGTTATCGCCGGATGTCTTGATCAACGCGGCCGGACTCGATGCGGAGGGCATTGGATTCTCCTTTGTCGGATCCAACTCCGTGATCTACTTGATGCAATACACCACCAATCTTGCCGACGGCACAGCCTGGCGGGATGTAACCACCAACGGATATCCTGCAACCGCCGCCGGTGACGGATCGACGGTCCTGATGCTGCGGGATACGAATGATACGGACCGGGGTCGCAGTTACCGACTCATCCTCGCACCCTGACACTACCGGCGCGGGGCGAAAGCCACGGATGGACAGAACACTAGGACGGTTTAAATATATCCGTATCCTTTTTATTGGCGACTTCGACCTTACTCGTACACGTACTTATACACGCTGATCGGGGGATCGCGTGTACGAGTATGTGCACGAGTACGAGATGAGCGGCTACGACTTTTTTGAAACCGCCCTAGGACGCCAGCGCCTTGCCCAGCCACAGCATGGCATCGTCCATGCCGGCATGGGCGCGGTCGACCCAGGAGGTGCCCCAGAAGAAATGACAACTGGTCTCGGCCCGGAGGAGACGCCAGAAGGCTTCCTCGAGGCAGTGATTCTCGTGCTGATTGGGGAAGCCGCGCTTGCCGGCGTCAAACCGGGCGTCGTGGATGGCTTTGCTGACATCCGCGAGCCGCTTCCAGGCATCGCGTTGCATCTGCGCCCCGGTCCATTGGATGAATCCGATGCCGTGATGGTAACCGGTGTTCCAGGCCCCGGTCCGCACGATGACCTGGCCATGAGCGCCGTAACGGTCCAGGTAGTCATCGATGAATGATGGATGTACGGTTGATGTGCCCGCACGGGCCATCTCGCACAACGGAATGTAGAACGAACCCCAGAAGTTCGAGCTCCAGTTCACATTGCGGAACCATCCCCCGTTTTCACCGTCGGTGGCCGTACAAACAAGCGGCTCGAACTGACACCACTTGGTGCGCTCCTTGAGCTCGTGGACAAACCACCCGGGTTCCAGCCCGCCCTCCTGCGCAATCGACAGATCGCGGTCACGGGGAATGATGACAATTTCATCGTTGCCGAACTTCGCAATGTGGGGCCGGTACCGGATCTCTTCCCATTTCATCGGGGTCATCGGCACGATATGCTCCGCATCCACAATCACGTACCGGTACCCGGCCCGCTTCAGCAGCGGGATCATCTCCATGCTGAACCCCATTTCCGGGGGCCAGAACCCGTTGAATGCATCGCGGGGAAAGAGATGGTGGGCAATGCTGAGCCAGCGCTTGATGTGCTCCTCCCGGTCGGCCTCGGGAATCAGCGGAAACACCGGGTGGTAATAGCCGGTGCCGAGAATATCAATCGCCGGATTTCGCAGCCGCCACAGAAGGTCGCCGCACTTGACGATGCCATACACCCGGGACTGGAAGTCATGGTTGGAAAGCGCCTCCAGCAGGGTTCCGCTCATCGAGAGGTGAACCCGGGCAACATCCTCCATGCCCTCAACCGCCCGTGGAATACGGTCGTAGGCATACAGAACTTCCTTCCCCTGCCATTCCGTCAGGGGATTGCGCAACATCTCGTCGATGTTCCCCCACGGCTGATGGAGGTTCAACACCAGGGCATGATGAATTCGATCCGGCATAGCAAAGATCAAGTATGGAAAATCCGTCACCGGCCGTCAGGTAAATTCGATCCCGGAGATGAAGAAATCGAAACCGCCGGCAGATACCGGCTTTACCCGGTCTTCCCTTCATGGCACAACATGGTGCCAACATGAGTTTCCATCCGTCCATAGTTGTTCGCTTGTCCGGCATATTCATGGCCGCGATCCTGATCCCGGCGGTTCAGGTTTGCGCCGCGCCTTTCGCCGAGCTGAAGCCACCGACGTCGGAGCCGGGCTATCTCGCCCGCCTTCTGATTAACGAGGCGCCCTTTCCCGGCGAGCAGGGCTATGTCAGCGTCGAGGACACCAAGGCGGCGATGTCCCAGATCCTGTGGGTGGTCCATAGCCGGATTCACCACATTCCCGACGGCTACCGGCAGGAGCACATCGCCTCCATTCGAACCGACGATATCTTCGACATCATCACCGCCGGCGGGGAGAAGGGTCAATGCGACGGGTTTTACCGCGACCCGGCCGGCAACCTCGCCGCGGTCCCGCGGGTTGAGGAGCGGGTCCGGTATCTGCTCTCCATCGCCAACAGCGGCGGCAAACCCGGTAAATTTGCGGGCCTGCTCAACTATGCGCAGGGTCTTGCCGAGGCATATCTCAAGGGCGGCATGAGCGAGGCGGACAAATTTGCCGGCATTCGCCGGGTCCAGAACATTCAGGTGACCGGCCGTGGATACTCGTGGATGACGGACCGGGACTATTACTCACCGGGCGGCCGCTTTATCAAAATACCGAACGATCAGAACGGTTCCCTCGGCGGGAACCGATTCTTCACCCTGGAAGCACCATGATGTCACGAATCCTCTCTCTACTCGTTTGTCTCAGCATTCTCACCCCCGGCCTGCAGGCGGTCGAACCGCAGCCTGAGGATGCAGCGGATGCGTATGCGGAACTGACCACCATGGAAACCATCAGCGAAATCATGCGGCACCTGTACCGATGGTACCTGGATGAAGAGGATTTCGAAGACGTGCTGCAATCGGAAACCGTTTCATTCTGGGTGATGCCCCGGCATCCCCGGCTCGATGAAGGCGACAAGAGCCTGTATGCGGATGTCTACATTCCTTCGGTCGACGTCTCGGTGCTGATGAAGAAAACCGACTATACAATCGAAGAGATCGATCTCACCGCGGTCAGCGACTCCTTCAAAATCGTCAACGTCGAGAAGGTCCGCGAGTCCGGTGAAAGGCCATCGGACGCCATCTCCGCCTCGTTTCCCCGCAGCGATATGATGGCCTACCTGTTCCGCACCCGGTATCAAACCGACCCGGCTTCTCCCGCCCTCGGCGCCCGGTTGCGAACAGCGGCACAGGAAGAGGTTCGCAAGCGCCTGGATGAGATCCCCGGCGAAGACGATCTCACGATCTTTGTCGCCCCGATCTCTCCTGTGGCCAACGAGGCGTGGGTCTTCTGGGATGACGCCGACCTGCTGATCGAGTGGTCGTCGGATATCGACCTCACCAATGAATCGGTCTGGGAACAGGAAACGCTGGCGGTCAAGGTCATCGACATCGAAGAGCAGACGGTTCTCTCCTTTTCCGAAGCCCCCGGCAGCAATGCCTATATGACCCGCGACCAGATCGGCCGCATCCTTTACAACTGCGTGGTTCTCGGCGAGAAACGGCTGCTCCCGCGAGCACTGTTGGAAAAATAACCGGCGCGTCCCGGGCAGATTATTCGCCGGCTTCCAGCAACTTCCAGATCCTGCCCTGGGTCTGGCTGATATCGACCCGCAGCTTCTCCATTCGAGCGAAATCTTCACGAATTTTCGCGGCGTTTGACCGAAGCACCTCAATCATGTCCTGGGTTTCCTTGTTCCCCATCGGACGGGTCAGCGTATCCTCCGGTTTGCCCGTGGTACGGAGCTGCTCCATGCGATGGGCAATGGTTGCCTCCAGTCGGCCCGCTTCGTCCTCCATGTCCGCCTTCAGGGCCGGATCGCTTTCCTCATCCATCGATTTGCGCAGAGCCGCCAACTGACGGTTCATGGTCTCAACATCATTCTTCATCGCATCGCCCACATCCCCGGCCATGTCATCGGCGTAGGAGGTCAACAGGGCCTGGTTACGGCCCTCATCCCGCTTGGCGCCGCCCTGGGAAGGTTTCTGACCGGTGGTGTCATAGAAACTGTCATCCATGACCGCATCGAATCCCTGGTGGCGGCTCAGAGACCGGGTGATTTCATAGATGTCGTTGATTCGCTGTTCGCCCTTTTCGGCAAAATAGTCGTACTGGGCCTTGATGTCGCTGCGCGCGTTGGGGTCATCACTGAAATACCGAAAATCATCGGTGAGGACATCCATGCGTTCCCGGTAGTATGCCACGGCCTGTCCGAGCTGATCGAGAACCTGGTGCTTGGTTCGCAGCACCTCGCCCTTTGAGTTGCGGGTGTCTTCCATGGCCGATAACGCGTCCACGATCCGGCCAAGCCGGTCATCCACCCGGGTGTCAATTTCCTGAAACTCCCGGACCAGCGCCTCGAGGTATTGCTGCTGGAGAAACAGGTCGTCAGCCGGAACGGGGCTTGTCTCCGACCAACCCGGGATGGCGCAGGCGAGGACTGCAGACAAGGCGGCGGTATGAAAGATGGACAGCTTCATGATCATTTCCTTTCCTGTTCAACGCTACGGTGGACCGACTCCGCAAAATCAGGAGTCGCCCCAGAAAAGCATATCGAGCCCGATACGCAACTTGGGGATCATGTCCCAATCTTCATCATTCTCCCACTCCAAACCGGGGACAATTTCGAGAAAGACCCATTCCCGGTAGAGAGGGCGCCGGTAGATGAATTGCAGACGGTGCCGGTCATTGATTGCTTCGCCGTCCACATGGCCGAAAAGGCTGTAGCGCATGCCGATACCATGGATCCCCTCCCCGGCGGATACCATCGATTTGCCGCGCTTTTCCTCATGCATCATCCTCGCTACATAGCCGAGTTTGAATGTCTGCTCCCATTCCCACCCCTGCGAGTCTTCGGTCCACTTGCCCGCGCTGACCGTATTGAATACCCAACGGTTGTCACCGCCCATCCACCTCAACGTGGACAATGAAGTGACCTCGCCGAATCCGTCATCAGATTCTACGTAGATTTTCTGCTTGGGGGTCAGGAGCCACTTGCCGAGTCGATACTTGGGGTTCCATTCCACCCGGGCAAAAGCTTCGGGCAGCCAGCGGAATTTCACGCCGGCATCGGTGTTGATGGCAAAATCGTCCATGGCCCGCCTCACCGAGACCTGGGCGCCGCGCTCCCGGTCCGAGGGGTCGGTGCCGGGTAATTCGCTGTTTTCCGATCCTTCGATCACGACCTTCCACCGGTTCTTCAGGTTGGGGAGCTCGACATCCATATCGAAGTTCGGATCGAATCGAAGCTCGATCCCGCCTTGATCACGGCCCTCAAGATAGAGCCCTAAACGGAAGCGGCTGGAGGGCTGTTCGTCAACCCGGGCATCCGGCGGAACAAACATGGTGTCGGCGCGATAGGTATAGGAGTTGAGCTGAAGCGGGACATTGTGTTTCAGAAAATCCGCCCGCTCTCCCCAGGAGGAAAAGGTTTCGGGCTTGGGTAAAAGCTCGCCGACATACGGATCGCTATTTTCCTCCACCGGCGGAGGCGACTCGGCAACCACGATGCCGCCAACCAGGCAAGCCACCGCCGCAACCTGGAACCAGGCCCTCAAAAGTCATCGCCTTTCGGATCCATCAGCAGGAAGCCGGCAAGGAAATCGCCGATTTCCACCGGATCAATGCCCACTTCCGCGCCGACTATCAATATCTGGGCGCCCACCGCGAGTTCCGACGGTGAATACCCCGGATCATGACGGGAATCGTCCGTGGCATCCACCCCCAGCAGCATGAAACCTTTTACCTGTTCCCGCCCGGCCGGGCTTCTCATCCGACGGGTGTCCGGCTCCCTCGGGCCGGGCAGTCCGGCGTAAACCGTATTGTGCTGTCCGGCAAATCCATTGAGGAGTTCGGTGGCCCGGACGTGGACGGATGCCCCCGGCCCGACCCGCACCCGGAACCGGAACATATCCACGATATCAACCAGACGATTGGGGATATACATCAGGAGCTTGTGCCCCAGGCTCTTCTTCTCGACTGCCACCTCGGGGGTCCCGGCATCGGCATCATCCTGGGCCTGGACCCCGGGAATCATCACCATGGCCGCACACAGCACCGTCAACATCATGATCTTCAGGTGATACAGCATTCATCGCTATGTATCGGAATTGATCTTTGATGGGCGAGGAAAAAGTTCATGACCATCCGAGTCTACGCGGACAAGCGGGAGCTTGCCCCGGTCTGTGCGGGTGAAAGATGGGTGGGAGGAAAACCGGCTCGACGGGGGCAGGAATGCCCCCGCTCCGTTTGGCGGACAGTCGATGATAGAGTTCAACACACCAACAGGCGCGAGGGCTTTCCCGCCTCCGTTTCTACCAGAGAAGGATCAGGTGGTGTAGAATCGGTGTTTCATCCTTCCGCCTAACCAAATGCCGCACAAAATCCCCTCCCCCGGAGGGGTGGATCCGCGGTAGCGGAGACGGGGTGGGTCGTTCGTTCCGCATAACCGGCATCTTACCACCAACTGAAAACCCACCCCGCCCTCCGGGCACCCCTCCCAAGGAGGGGACCAGGCTGTAAGCAAATGCGTTCGCATCTCCAACGCAGAAGGCCGGGTGCTACCGCCCGCCCTGCCTTCAGAAGTCGTACTTGATGATGTCTTCGACCCGACGACAGAGCTCGCGTGCGTAGTCGGTCCATGTGCCCTGACCCCAGTACCGGAAGCAACTGGTCTGGGTGACCAGCAGGTGGAACAGGACATTGCGGAAACGGGGATCGGAGGTCTTGACGCCGGCGTTGAGTACCCGTTCCGCGAAAAGAGCGCTGACCTTCTCCATCGGGCCGAGGACGTTATCGTACCCCTCGGTCCATGAGATGTGATCGGTCCAGCTTCCACCGTCCATGTGGAACTGATGATCTTCGGCCCGGATGTCCTCGATAGCCCGAGCCAGTTTTTCCGGTCCATCCCCCGGCTCCATCCGGCTCCAGACCTTGCGTTGGTGAATCGGCTGAATCTCGGGGAAATCCTTCTCCGTGATCCCGATCGCTTCCAGATGTTCAAGATATTCCGACCCGTTCATAAGGGGCACATCGCTCCCCCGGCTCTGCCGGACCACCTCAAAGACTTTGGCCGGGAACTCATTCATCATCACCCCGCCGTTTTCGCCGTCGGCAATCTGGGTTACGAGCTGGGGGATGTTCTTTCCGGCAAAATCGATACGCTGCAGGCTCGATGCCTCGTACCATGGCTGCATCTGGGCCACCAGCTTCGTGTCGCTGCCCTGGGTTTTGATCAGGGCGATGATCGATGCGGTTTCACCCCGGGAATTGGTGCAGACGAGGCGGTGCGGGACATGCTTCATGTCCAACCCGCTGCCGTCACGTTTTTCCACCGTGTGCTCCTGGACCATGACCCAGTTGAACCCGCAGTCCTTCAACGTTTTGACGAACTCATAAGCGACATCCGGCTGGTTCGGCAGAGCCATTTCCGACGGAGAGAACCCCTTGACCCGCTCCAACGCTTCCATGCCGAAGATCGAGGCGAAATGATGCTGCCAGGCGAGAACATGCAGCCGGTAATCCTGGACCGGGGTCGACGGCGCCACCGCGTGTCCCCACGGACACCCGAGCCACTCCACGCTCGCCTGATACTCCGGTCGGCAGGTGACGGCTTTCAACGCATCGAACAAGTCCTGCGACCCCATCTTGCGCAGACCGTGAAACAGGCATCCGGAATATTCCAGCATGGCCCGGGGCCGGGCGCCTTCATCGACCAACTGGGGGATAAATTCGCCGATCCGCTTGTAGCACCAGTAAAACACCGGGGCGTTGTGATTGTCCCCGATGGTCTGGTTATCCATCATGAATTTGAGGTTGCTGATGATGTCCGCGTTACGGAGATCGCTCCCTCCGGCGGGAATCAGGGGTTGCTGCATGTGCAGGGCAATGGCGGCGGCGGCGCGGGCGCTGCCGAAATCGATGCCGCCGGACGAACGGTAGGCGTCGGCGTTCGATCCCGCACGCATCAGGATTTCATCTTCGTTCCCGCAGATGTTGGGGAGGCCTTCGATCAGGTCGGTGGTCGCTGCCATACAGATTTATCTCCTACTTCTCGCGTATGTGTTCGTAAA
>JAUIHQ010000062.1 GCA_030432155.1 bacterium
CCGGAACGGCGGAGACGTTTCACACGGCGAACCCGACAAGCAACGGTACGGATCGGGCGGTGATCTTATTCGTAGTCGTAGCGGACCGGAATCGTCAGCCCGGTACCGTATTGAATATCTCCGGAACGCACGGGATGCGTATTGGAGGCCACCTGCATGACGGTCACCGGCAACGCCGGATCAAGATCATTGGTCGCCTGTGTTTCAGAATGTTCCGCTACCTGCGCCTCTACGGCCTGAGGCGACTCCAGCGCCTTCTCCACCAGCGAGGGCGGATTCGCGGGCGTCATGACCAACACCACGCCCAACCCGGCAAGGGCAAGGCAGGCTGCAGCGAACCCGAGCCCGAAGGCCGGGGATTCCGAGCGGTCAAACAGCCGGATCCACCAGGGGGCGGATGACGTCTTTCGAATCGCCGACCGGATGGCGGCGGACATCCGGGTCTCAGCCGCCGGATCCGGTGTTTCATAACGCTTCAGAGAAACAAGTCCGGCGACCAGGACCAGACGGTCCACTTCCTTTCGGAGGTCGGGATGGGATTCAAGGTAGTCCCGGCATTCGGCGGGAAGGTCTTCTCCGGCATGTTCCCGGCAGTAGCTGATCAATTCCTGTTCGTTCATGGCGCATACTCCGAAAGCTCAACCTGAAGAGCCTGTCTCGCGTAAAACAGTCGCGAGCGGACGGTACCGGATGAAACCTTCAGCATGTTAGCAATCTCGTCATGTGGTATTCCCTGAATGTCATGCAGAACAACCACGGCTCTGTGTTTTTCAGACAGCGTCTGCAGCGCC
Organism: bacterium; assembly: GCA_030432155.1. Lineage (GTDB taxonomy): Bacteria > Verrucomicrobiota > Kiritimatiellia > CAIVKH01 > CAIVKH01 > JAUIHQ01. The sequence goes on from JAUIHQ010000062.1 coordinate 792, forward strand.
TTGTTCATTTTTTCCTGGATCTCGGAAAGGGTTGCATCGCGGAACGGGGTATCCCGGGACGACAGCTCCACATAGGCGGGATCCCGTTCGATGCCGCCATCGACGTCATCCAGACTCAGGCCGGTGCGGCGCTTGCGCTTCTTGATGAAGTTGATCGCCCGGTTGACTGCGATCCGGTAGATCCAGGTGTAGAACGAGGAGTCGCCTTTGAACTTCTTCAGCGAGTCATACGCTTTGACAAACACTTCCTGGACAAGATCTTCCGCATCCTCTCGATTGGATGTCATGTTGTAGGCAAGGCCGTAAATGCGATTGCGGTGCCGGGTCACCAACTCGTCGTAGGCCTCCGTATCCCCTTTTCGGGCAAGGGTCACCAGTTCGTGATCGGGGGGATCAAGAACCTCGTCTTCTTCCGGTTTTTCCTTCCGTTTCGCCATTGCAAAGATTCGCACATCCGGGGAGATACACCGATATCAAGGGTGCACTACACGATATTGGATATAACGGATCGACAATGGAAGGGAAGACAGTTCTTTATGCGGATTCGATCAAATCCTGTTCAGCTTTTGCGGCTTTACTCAGGGTTTCAACAAACTGATCCAGTCCGGTCGAGGGAATAATGATCGTATCGCGACGCCCGCCGACATCCTCGGTAATACGCAGGAAGCGCCCGCGGGGATTTTCCTTCAAATCAAAAAAGAACTGCTTCCGCTCAATCTGGATTTTTTCGCTTAATATCAATTGCTCCATGATGCTCCCCTGCCTCCCTGGCACTTCGGCCCCGCAAGTAATACGCTTTACGATGGAGCCCGAAAGATAACGGGAGAAAGGCGAAAATCAAGCCAAATCGAATGTTGGTTTTGGACGAGCTGCAGAGGCAGGGAAGTCGATTTACACCTTAAAACGGGTCGAAATATTCATTTCCAACCCCGGCAAACCAACCGAGATCCTCTGATTGAAAGTGCATTCCCATTGATGAGGCTAGGGTTTCATGGCTGACATGGCCGTCGCACCATACGACATTGGCTCGCCGGTCGGTATGCCGGAAATGGATCGAAGGCTCGGCCGGATAGGTTTCAGCCGCCCTCATGGCATCGAGATGGAAACGAGCCTCGGCGAAGGAATATTCAATCAGCACAGCCTTGCCGCCCTGATTGCGGATGAATGCGGTATCGGTAAACATGATGGTGGAGGAGGGATGGCGAATGGCCGACGGCGGCATGCCTTCCCCTGCCCCCCGGTAGGACCCCATGTCGTAGGCCCGCGATCCCACCCCGACCTGGTTATATCCATACCCTCCGCAGCCGGCCTCAAACCCATCCGCCTCAGGTTCGAAGGACGGGCACCGCCGTACCAGGCCATCCTCGCCGAGATAAGGCGCGAGGGGGCCCTCCGCACTATGGAACTCTTCAGCGCGGGATGAACGCGTACCGTGCCACCGCTGTAGATTCTGCGACCAGATGTCTGTGGCGGCGGGAACATACTGCTCATGATCAACCGCATACATCTGGTTGGCGAGATAGATCTGCCGGATGTTGTTTTTGCAGGCGCTGCTGCGGCTGGCCTGGATTCCCCGCCCCGCCGCGGGAATGATCAGGGCAGCGAGGAGGCCGAGGATGCCCATGACCACCAGCAGCTCGATGAGGGTGAATCCATCGCTGCATCGCGACCGACGGGAGCCCCGGGTCCTTTGCCGGAACCCATCCGGACAGAAAAGCGAAGGTACAACATGGAACGGAACCCCATGCATCAGGGCGCCACCTTCCGGATGCGGAACAGAGCGGCTTCGCCGGCCGGCGGAAGGGGGGCATGAGCCCAGCCGTTGGTGCCATCAATCTGAACGCCCCACCCATTCCAGTTGTCGTCCTGGCGATACTCCGGTTCGTACCTTGTTCCCTCCTCGCCATACCACGTCAGCATGGGGACCCCGCCGTGGCGGGTCATGGTAACGCCGGCAAAATGGATGATGCCGACCGCCCGGAGATCGAAACCGTCCTGCCAACCCGCAGGTCCCGAAACCGGGTATCCCTGCGTTGGATGATAATACGGATCAAAGATAGGACGGCCATTATCGTCATAGGTGCTGCCATCCCCCACCACATCGGTCAACCGAATGAAGCGTATGTGATCCAGCACAACGGAGCCGTTTGCCACATTGGAATGTGTGGAAAGGACCGACAGGTCAAAGGGAGTCCCGCATGACGTGGCATGCTTGCCCGCAAGCCCATCGATCAGCGTAACATCCTGTGATGCGTACCAACCGTAGCTTTGATTGTTCAGGGAATAGAGCTCCTGCGTGCCGAAATAGGTAACGGGAAATCTCGCCCACGCATTGGTTGTGGTCGCCACCTCCACAAATGCCAGCTCGGCAAACGTGACAGGATTGGTGGTATCAAAGCGCGTTTCATCCCGGAACGCATTTTCGAACACGGCAAAATCAGGGCCGGGTCCGTCCGCCACCGGAAACTCAAACTCAAGGGTGATGGTTCCCCCGTTCCCGAGAGACAGAATATGACCCTTGGCATCCGCATCATTGGTCGAGAACCCGGCGGGTCGCCCTAGGATCGCATTGCTCGGTGTGACCATGATGAGATCGTCGTTGAAGGAATAGCCGCCGCTGTTTGCAGGATGGATATAGTTCCGGTATCCGGTAATCCACCCCTTGAACGCAGGAGAATTCCCGGACACACCGGTATCATCACCTCCGAAGGGGCCGGCATTCACAACCTGAACGCCGGCCGCCAACAGAACGAATATGAAATGCAAAAACCTCATTGCGGCATGATAGCGCGGGCTCTCCACCAGCCGAATTGCGCCTGATGTTCACCGCGCAGACTTCCCCGGATCTCCCACTGACCGCCATTGGCTCGATAGGCCGCCGGATCGATGACGCCATCGCCGTCGTAGTCGCCGGGAACAGGACGGTAGCGAACGCCGCCGATTCCTGATTCTTCGCGCGGGCCACCGGTGGATGCGAGGATGTACCAGGTTCCATCTGAATCATCATATACGGCCGGATCATCCGACCCGTCGCCGTCGTAATCACCGGGAACCGGCGTCGCCTCGGACCAGCCCCATTGAACGGACATCGAACCTCCCCCGCTGAGGAGCATGAACCAGGTTCCGCTTGCGGCATGATAGACCGCCAGGTCGTCCGTCCCATCGCCATCATAGTCTCCGGGAACCGGAACCGCTTCGGACCAGCCCCACTGGGCCACCCTTGAACCGCCCCCGCTGAACAGCAGGTACCAGGTTCCGGTTGCCGGGTGATAGACCGCGAGGTCATCCATGCCGTCGCCGTCATAGTCGCCGGGAACGGGCACGGCTTCGGACCAACCCCAGTTGCGGACCCATCCCTCATTGCCGTTCCCGGGCAACACATGCCAGTTGCCGCCACGGGGGTGATACACCGCAAGATCGGCCCTGGCGTCACCATCGAAATCACCGGACACCGGATCCGCCTCCCGCCAGCCCCAGCCGGTCATGCGGAATCCTTCCTCCGATCGATACTGGTACCAGGCGCCAACCGCCGGATCGTACAGCGTCAGGTCTGCAAAACCGTCGCGATCATAATCGCCGGGGACAAACGGCAGGGTCAGGAGAAAAAGCTCGGTTGAGAACGTGGCAAAGAAGTCGTTGTAGCCGAGAACGAGCTGGTTTCGCTCCGGCAACCAGACCGGGCGGCCAATGCCGAAGGCAAAGGTATCATCATCGGCCACGGTCCGGATGAACGCTCCGGTCTCGACGTCGTACAAGCGCAGCGCATTGCCGAAATCCACGGTTACGAACAGCCGGTCCTGATCGTCGAAAGCCAGGTAGCCGCCGGTCACCCCGCTGACAACAATCTCACCATCGACCGCCGTCAATCCACCGACTGCGAGCTGATCCGGGGCAAACCTGACAATCTGTTCACCGACCAGGTCGGCCGCGTAAAGCCGGCCCTGCGAGTCAAACGCAATTCCGCCATTGTTTCCGCCAATCGTTGCTACGGCGACGAGGGAGGTGGCGGACGGATCGTATCGGTAGATCACCGCGCCCGAGCCGGCAGGGTTTGCGGTCAGATAGACATCCCCGGCAGGGTTCACCGCGAGATCAAACACGCCGTCCAACTGAACCTGCTCCACAAATACGCCCCCGCCGCCCAGGACACCGAGGCGATAAGGAAAGGGAGAGGAGAAATTGATCCCGACGGACGCCGCAATGCCGTCGCTACCGCGAACGACATCGGCAACGCTGACATTGGCGGGCAGCGTCCCCGCCACGGCGGGCGTCGGAGTGTCCGGATTCAGGGTGAAAACCGATGTTCCCTGGCTGAACAGAATCTCCGAATCAATACGATCAATCCCCTCAATCAGGGTGAAGGTTCCGGAGGAACTGTAGAGTGATTCCGATGTTGCGCCCGGTTCAGGCTGAAGTCCGGCGTGAACGGTTTGGAGGACAGCGATGGCGATGGCCCCGGCGGTGAGGCGGCTGGCTGATTTCATGTTGTACTTTCTGCTTCATACGCGGAAGCGTTGTGCTCCCGCGCGATACAGAGAAGTCGAACCTGGGCCGGCTAGCCGGAACCGGAATCGAGCTCGTCCATCCGCGAGAGAGCGATAGATTCAAAACAGGGAAACACCGTCTTCTGGCTTATCCGCCCGCTCAATCGCCTTCCCATGCCGACCCACCCGGGCCTTCACAGTGGCATAATGGATTGAGCAGTTTCCCGCCTGGGGGAACGGAATTACAGCGGCGCGACCGCATCCGAATTGCACGGACTTCCGTATGTTTCCTGCTGCTTCACTGACAAAGAACGATGGAAGCGTAGGCTCCGCCGGAGGTCAGATCAATGGAGAAATCATCCGAAGGGCAAAAGTCAGGGAAACCCCGATACCGGAAAACCGATCAACCATCGGCCCATGCACTACAGCGCGGATATTTTTTCCGAAGGCGTAGATCAGGTCATCGATTCGGGCTGACCGGTATTGTCGAGAACGCTCTGCCAGAAGGATCCTTTCGGATCGATCCGTTTCCGCGAAGATACCGCCTTCTCAATGGGTACATGCACGAATTGGCCGTTCAGAAGAGCGATCACCATACCGGTTCTTCCTGCCATCGCGGCATGAACCGCGTACTGCGCGAGGAGGAAGCAAAAGGTGGAATCGAGGGAATTGGCGGGGGCGCTGCGGATGATGTAGGACGGATCGATGTATTTGATAGAGACCGGAATTCCCTCCTCTGCGAGTCGCTGCTTGATGATATCCCGGAGGTAGAGGCCGATATCGCCGAACTTAACATTTCCCGACGCATCTTTGCCCTCCGTGGGAAGCAGTTCAATCCCCGCGCCTTCCGCCACCACAATCACCGCATGGGTTTTTCGCTCAAAGCGGTTCTTCAGGAATTCGATCACCTTGTCGATGGTGAAGGGAATTTCCGGCACCAGCACGAGGTTCACATCACTTGACGCAAGGGCGGCATGAGCCGCGACAAAGCCGGATTGCCGGCCCATGAGCTTCACCAGCCCCACACCGTTGAAAACACCTTTGGCTTCCATGTGAGCGCCCACGATCGGCTCGCGACTTCGGTCCACTGCGGTAGTAAACCCGAAGGTCCGGTCGGTAAAGCTGATGTCGTTATCGATGGTTTTGGGGACCCCGACCACGGCCAGCTCGATATTCCGCCGGCGAGCCGCCCGATTGATTTCGAGGGCGCCGCGCTGGGTGCCGTCGCCGCCGATCGTAAACAGGATGTTGATGCCCAGGGACTCGAGGAACGTCACCATGGCATCGGGATCCTGCGGACCCCGCGAGGATTTGAGGATCGTTCCCCCGTCCTTATGGATGTCCTCGACGCCTTCGGGCGTCAGCCCCACCGGCTCGAATGCCGTACCCGGCACCATCCCCGCATAGCCGTATTGAATCCCGTGGATGTGTCGCACCCCATAGCGGTGCCAAAGGACCATGGTCAGCCCGCGGATCACATCGTTGAGTCCCGGGCAGAGCCCGCCGCAGGTTACAATCGCGGCCCGCACCTGGCCGGGTTCAAAGTAGATGTGCTCTCGAGCCCCGGCCCGCTCCAGCCAGACCGGCTCTTCCCTGCGGGATGTATCCAGGGGCTGGTTGATGTTGTACAGGATCCCGCGGTCATCGGACTGATATGTCGACCGCCGGACCGGCGGCTCGATCGAACAGGGCCCCAGCCTTTCCACTTCAAAATCAGATGTTTTCATCGTCAACCCAACCTTTCTTCACGCCCCGTTCAGGTCATGCAAAGCTATACCGGATATCCGGGTTATCTCAATCATCGCCGACGGCCGATTTTCAACCAGCGTCATCACCACGATACGGAGTCCAGCGCGGAATCCAACAATGGACATGGGCGCGGTAATGCCGGAACGCATCGCCAAACCGGAGTTCCAGATCTGCTTCCTCTTTTTGCCGAACCCAGCCGTTCCAGACAAGAAATCCCGTCACGACATACAGCCACATGCCCCACGATCCGAACCAGAGTCCAATGGCAAGCGCCTGTCCGAGGCCGGCCACCGCCATCGGATTCCGAATATAGCGGTACGGGCCGATCACCACCAGTCGGCGGGGCGACATCAACGGCAACGGCGTCCCCCGGCCTCGTATCGCCATGATGACCCCGCTGGTCAGTCCGAGTGCACTGCAGAGCAGAAAGACCATGAGCGCAATCACGCGGGGAACGGCATAAGCCGGCCAGCCCAACAGGTGTTCGATGGATAGGATGCCCGCAGGGATCACGCCCAGAAAGAGGCTCCAGAAGAACGCCGTCTGCAGAAGCGTCCATGTGACATAGCGGCCGGATGTCGCTTCGGGAGCTACACGAAAGGGCGGCATATCGATCTCCCGCATCAGACCGGCGGTCGGCTACGGGGACCACCAAACACCCGGTCACAGCTCATCTTCATTTATGTCGGCGATTTTCATCAACGATGCCAACAAACCCACTTTGAGAGGTTGAGATCCATGAACAGGAATCACGATCCGCTCGCGACGACCATCTTTGATGAAAACATGATGGCTTCCCTTGATACGAACAAGACGCCACCCTTTTTTGATGATAGCTTTTGCGAATTCTTTGCCGGAGACTTGCTTCAAAGGGCGAGTTCCAGAATCTGATCTGATTGCCCTTTCACCCCGTTTTCGTCACCGGCTTCCAGCCAGAGCTCAACTGCCTCTTTGATATTGGACTGCAGCTCCTCCATGGTGTCACCCTGCGAGACGCAACCGGGTAACGCGGGAACTTCCGCCCAGTAACCGCCCTCTTCAGCCGCATGGACTATGGCCCTGATGTTCATGCTCAAACTATACAGGTGCATCGCAACCAACGCAACTGCCGATAAGACGCAGAACACTCATTGACCACCATCGGGCAATCCGCATCAGACCGGCGGTCGGCTCCGGCTGAGCACGGCAATGCCTCCGGTGATGAGCGTGGGCAGGATCATGAAGGCGAGAGCCGGCCAGGCCGCTGGGTCCAGCACCATCCACCCGATGCAGTGTAGCGTTCCATAGAGAAGGCCCCCGGTGGTAATCAGCAGGGTGACGAACGCGCGGGAGCTGGACCGCAGGAGCTGGATCGCGGCGGCGATCGAACCAAGCACGAGAATGAAGGCATCCGCGGCGAGAAAGGACAGCAGAACTTCATCGGGAATCCTCGCGGGAACAAAGATGCGCCGCACCTGTTCATCGCCGAGCACCCAGATCCACCAAAGGGAAACCAGCAATGCCTGAAGCACCAGGTAGGCCGCCGCGTATCTTGTTTGCCGTTTCTCCATATAGACTTTCCGTGTAGGATGCTGCCGGATACTATCCCCGGAGTCCAAGGGATCAAAGCGCAATGATACAATCACACATATTGTCGAAAGAGCAGAGCATGCGAACCGGCCTTGTCCTGCTTTGCCTGATGACCATGCAGGCCGCGGCGCAAACCTATGTCACCGAACTGGCCGCCAAGGCCCAGCCCGACGAATGGTTCAACGGGATCGGCCAGCCCTATACCCCTCTCGGCGCCCAGGCCCCGGGAGCCGCCGGTCAGCCAAAGGTCAATTACGACTACGTCTGGAGCCTGACCGCATCCGGCGATTACGTCTGGTTCGGGGATGTCGGCAACCTGGTGTGCCGGGTCAGTGCGATTCGCAACTATCTGAATCTCGACCGGCTCGGGGATGTCGATTATCCCCCGGTGTATGATGTTCCCTACCGCACCTGTGAATTTGACGACAGTCAGACCCCATGGGTCCCGCGGTATTACCCCCGCTTTCTGAAAGCTCTGCTGGGAGATTTCCGGCCGCCCCGTGTCTGGCGGTACGATACCCGCAACGGATCGCTTCAGAACATGACGCCCTCCGACGGCCTGATCAACCAGACCGCGGGATTGCGTTCCGCCGGGGCCAACAGCGAGATCGTGTTTCTCGCCGGCCCTCACCTCGTCGGATTCGGGGTGAACTTCTTCGCATTCGATGCCGTTACCGGCGAGTATCTCGGCTCCCGCCGCTTCCTCCCCTACGGCAACATCCGCCGTTTCGTCACCGTCAACGATGTCATCTATACCTGTGTTCTCGACGAATACAGCGGGGGGAACGCGGGTACCATCCTCCGGTGGTCGGGAACGCGGCGCAATCCCTTCCGGTTCGAAGCGGTCGGACGCATCCGAAACGAAGGAGGCTACATTGCCGCTCACGACAATCGGCTGTTTGTCGCGACCTGGCCCGACGTTTCCGAAGTGGACGAACCGGTCTCGCTTCAGGAATACGCCAAGATCATCTTCGACCGCGACGGCGGACGGCATTTGACCGCCGGCCTGTGGATGAGCCCTCCAATCCCCCCCGGGGGCCTCCGGTTCTATCATGCCTCCTCGTGGCGGAAAGTCTGGGATACCCTGAGCTTCGAGCCGGATCCGGTGACCGTGCAGACCCTGTCCGGCGGGGCGCTGACCTCCTTTGACGGCTGGCTGTATTTCGGAACGCTGCAATTCCCGGGCCGCGGACTCGACACCTTCATCAAGGTCTACGGGACGCCGGCCAATCTCCAGGAAGCACTCGACAACACCACCCGCGCGAGCACGTTGTTCCGCGGACGAAACTTCGGCGAGCCGAACCAGGAAGTGCAGATGCTGTACGCCGATGCATCGCTGCCGGTCTACACCCCCGGGCGTTTCGGAGGACCGGGCACATGGGCGGCCGCGCCGAACCGGATGGGCGCGGGGCAGTATGGGCCGGCCGGATTCGGCAATCCCGACAACATTTACACCTGGTCCATGGATGTCTATGACCACCAGCTTTTTGTCGGCACCTTCGACCAGGGGATCTATGTGTACGGCCAGGATTATATGGACGGCATTCCGGTTCCGGTGGAGCTGGGCGGCGATCTCTACCGCTTTCCGTCATCCGCATCACCGGCGGTGATGGTGGATGAAAACGGCCTTGGCAATGTGTTGAATCACGGATTCCGCAACATGATCACCACTCCGCGCGGCCTGTTCATCGGCAGCGCCAACATCGCCAACATGCTGACCGATCCCAACGATGCCTTTCCCGAGGGCGGGTGGGAATTGATCAAGCTGATGAAGACAGAGTGACTGACCGATCCGCCGAGGGCGGATCGGAAGGCTCAACGCCCAACGTGGTCAACGCCCAACGTTCAAAGGGCCATACTCAGACCTTTTGCCGACCCGGATCACGGGCAAGCGGGAGCGTGCATCTGGAAGTCGATGACTTCAATCCAATCGGGAGGGCGAGCGGCTCGCGAGCCGTTTGGGTGGTAACCGGTATTGGATGCAACGGATGATGATTCGAGAAACATGTGTGGTTCGTTCGTTTCGTATAACGGGTATTTTGCCGCCAATCAGAAACCCACCCCGCCCTTCGGGCACCCCTCCCATGGAGGGGATTTGGCTTTAGGCGTTCGCGATTGCGGCTGCAACGCAGAAGGCCGGGTGCTTCAGACCGCCCCACCCTCGAGGCGCGAAGCGCACCGACTTATCAGCCTTCCGCCTTGTCCTTTTTCTTCCTGGGCTCTTTCGGCGGCGGGAGACCGAGTTCTTCCTGTTTGTCTGTGTAGCCGGGGATCTGACCGGCGTAGCGCGCGGCCATTTTCTTCAAGGCGGCCGACTGACGCGGCGACAGAGATTTTTTACGGGCAAATTGATCGCGCAGCGATTCGTAGAACGCCTTGTCATCCCAGGTTCGCTTACCCCGCTGCACCGGTTCGGCCCACTCGGTCACACCTCCCATCAGGGCAAGCACATCTCCGGCGGCGGGATCGCCGGCGGCATCCTCGCGATGAAGCTGGAACGTTTCGGCGTGCTTTTCGAAATCCGGGACCTGGTCGCCGTACTTCACCAGCATCCGGTCGAGATATCGGATCTGGTTTTCAGACAGACGCTTGCCGGATTCGACCTGGCTGCAGAGCGACTCGAAGAACACCTTGTCGTCGTAGGTCCGCTTACCGACCTTCCGCGGCTCGTCAAAGGTCACGTTCTTCAACAGCTCCATTTTCTGCTGCGTCTCCTCGCGCGGCGGGGCGGCCAATTCCTTCAGTTCCGCCGCCTCCTTCTCCAGGCCGAGAGCCTTCATCTTTTCATCGTACTCCGGCACCTGCTCCCGGTAGTGAGCGAGTACCTTGAGCAGCGCGGTGAGCTGGCGATCCGTCACCGGCTTTTCGCCTTCCGCAAGCTGTTCCTTTACCGATTGTACAAACGTTTCGTCGCTGTAGGTCTTCTTCCCCCGCTTTGTCGGCGGCTTCCATGTCTTCACATGTTCCGCCATGGCCAGCAGTCCGTTGACCTTCTCAAGGTCCGCGGCCGGCGCCTTGGCCGACTCCAGCCAGGTCTGGAACGCGCCGTAAAATTTCGACAACATGTCGGTCCATACAACGTCCCCGCTCTCCACATCATCGAGCGCTTTTTCCATCTGCGCGGTGAAACCAACGTCGAACAGGTCGTTGAGGTGCGTGGTCAGAAACTCGTTTGTGCTCTTGCCCACCGGCGTCGGCTTGAGCGCCCGCTTTTCCTTCTCCACATATTTCCGGTCGAGAATCGTGGAAATGGTCTGGGCATACGTACTGGGACGGCCGACACCGTTTTCCTCCAGAGCCCGGACGAGGGAGGACTCGGTGTAGCGGGGCGGCGGGGTGGTTTCCTTCCGTTCTTCGAGCCAGTCCACATGATCGAGGTTCTCGCCCTCGTCCAGCGGCGGCAGCGGAATGTTCTCCTCCTCGTCCGCATCCCCCTCTTCCTTTTTCGGTTTCTCCGCACCGGTCACTTTCATGTAGCCGGGAAAAAGAATTTCCGACGCCGATCCGCGGAACAGGTATTCGGTTGCATCGGCATCGCCGTTCGCCGGCACCGCCTCGATCTCCACCGTACGCTGGGCAATGCGCGCCGGGGCCATCTGGCTGGCGGTGAAACGTTCCCAGATGATTTTGTAGAGCTTCCATTCATCGGCCTGCAGGAATCGCTTCATGGCATCCGGGGTGCGGGATATATCGGTGGGCCGGATCGCTTCATGCGCTTCCTGGGCTCCGCTGCGGCTCTTGTAGGTCGGCGGCTGCGCGGGCAGGTACGAGTCGCCGAATGTTTCCGCAATGAATGTGCGGGCGGTATCCTGCGCGGATTTGGCGATGGAAACCGAATCGGTACGCATGTAGGTGATCAGACCGACCACGCCCTCGTCCGTCTCGACACCTTCATACAGCTTCTGGGCAATCCGCATCGTGCGGCTGGGCGTGAATCCGTAAAACCGGTTTCCGGCCTGCTGCAGCGTGCTGGTGATATAGGATGGTTGCGGCCGTTTGGAGATTTCCTTGTTCTGAACCGATTTGACCTTGAACCCGCGGCCTTCGAGATCGGCCCGGGCGGTTCGAACCGACTCCTCGCTCTTCAACTCGGCTTTCTCGCCGCCGATACGGGCAAGCTTGACCGCAAAGGGATCGGTGGGGTTGACGAGCTTCCGCAGGCGGGCGCCGAAGATCCAGTAAGGCTCGGGCACAAACGCATCAATCTCGCGCTCCCGGTCACAGACGAGGCGAAGCGCCACCGACTGCACCCGGCCCGCACTCGACGCGCCCCGGATGCGCCGCCACAACAGGGGACTGACCTGGTAGCCGACGATCCGGTCCAGCACCCGGCGGGCCTGCTGCGAATTTACCTTGTTCTCGTCGATCTGCCGCGGCTGGGCAAACGCTTCACGGATCGCGGAGGCGGTAATCTCATTATAGGTCACGCGAACAAATTTTTCGTAGTCCGCCTTCTTCGTCGACAGCGCATGCATCAGGTGCCAGGCAATCGCCTCCCCTTCCCGGTCCGGGTCAGGGGCGAGGATGATCGAATCGGCGCCGGCGGCCGCGGATTTCAATTCCTTGAGAACCTTGTCCCGGGTTTTGATCCGCACATACTTCGGCTTGAAGTTGTCCTCCAGATCCACCCCGAGTTCCTTCTGGGGAAGATCCCGGACATGCCCCATCGAGGCTTTCACGGTATAGTCCTTGCCGAGGAACTTGTTGATGGTTTTGGCCTTGGCCGGTGATTCGACGATTACCAGGTGATGACTCATAGGCTGTTCTCCACTCCTTTACCTGCTCCCGGCGAGAATATCGCTCCTCAGCTCCACACGTCGTCCCGGAAGGACCTGTATGACGCGTTTGATTTCCAGTCCCAGCAGCAAGGCATTCAATCCCGCGCTGCCAAGGCCCGATTCGCGGGCCAGGGAATCAATATCGCGCGGGCCATCCCACAATACCTTTACAACGTTTTGTTCCTGTTCGTTAAGCGGAACATCCGGCCCGGCTTTCATCTCCGCGGTCTTCTCCGCGGCCCGGGGCGGCACCAGAAACTCCATTTCTTCCAGGATATCGTCAAGACTTTCGCACAACACCGCACCGTCGCGGATCAGGCGATGGCAGCCCCGGGAGACCGGCGTATCGACCCGGCCGGGGACGGCAAACACCGACCGGCCCTGCTCCATGGCCTGGTTGGCGGTAATGACGGCTCCGCTCTGAAGCCCCGCTTCCACGACCAGCAGTGCACGGCTCAACCCGGCGACAATCCGGTTCCGATACGGGAACGTCGTCTTGTCCGGCTTGCGGCCCAGCGGATACTCGCTGATCACCGCGCCCTGCCCGGCGATCCGCTCCGCGAGTTTTTCATTCTCACGGGGATACAGCGTATCCAGCGCGGACCCGAGAACGGCCAGGGTCCGTCCGCCTGCCTTCAGCGCCGCCTCGTGGGCCGCGGTATCGATGCCGCGGGCGAGCCCGCTGACGATGGTCCAGCCGGCGCGGCATGCGCCATAAGACAAACGGTCGGCCATGGAGATCCCGTAATGCGTCGGGTTGCGGGTACCGACCACGCCCAGACCATGCCGGTCGGACTCCGTGATCGCTCCCCATACGTACAAGGCGAGCGGCGGGTCATGGATGTCGGAAAGCGAGGCAGGATAATCAGCATCCGCCCGGGTAATGATCCTCGCTCCCCACCGGACCGCCTTCTCCTCCTCCGCTACCGGATCGAAGGAACGCAACCCGCGAACCACGGCCTTTGCGGTCTCCGGACCGATGCCCTGTACACGACAGAGATCCTTTTCCGGTACATTGTAAATAGCGGCAGCGGATCCGAACATGTCCATCATGCGACGGACCCGGACCGGACCGATTTCACCTATTCCGTTCAGACCGATATATGCAAGACGTTCTTCCATGGCAACGGCGCGGCATAACAAACCATCCCCGTGGAAATTGCAAGTGTTTGGATTCTGTCCAAACCCGCCGCCCGAAGGGCGGAATGTTTAAAAACCATTAGCCCAAGTTCGACAGTTACGCGACCGGACAAGAGTTTTTCGAGGGTATCGATTGCGGGAAAGCCCTTGTAGCGGGGTTTCATTTTCCAAGGGTCGTGTAGTGGAGACCAC
>JAUIHQ010000063.1 GCA_030432155.1 bacterium
CGTGCCCGGATGCATCTGTTTGCGGAAATCAATCAGGGAAATGTAGAGGGGCAACGGCGTACGGCGGTGCCGGAGGGTAACGAACCATTCACGTCCGCCCGAAGCGATGATCGCCGGGGCGGTATCTTCTCCAAACAACGCCACCTTTTGCCCCGGTTCTCCATCGGCCGATACCGTCAACATCGCCCCGGGAACATTCTCCACCGGATCCTTGGACACAGGCGAGGGTTCGAGCGAGCTGATGCCCATCGAACTTGCAAACGGGGACGATCCGTCCGCCGCCTGAAAAGCCCGGGCGTTGGGGAAAAAGGCATCGACGGTAACCACGATGCCGGCCGGCTCGAAGTTCAGAACATCTCCCTTCTGCAGGCCCTGCGTATCCGTAGCGATCACATCCCGGGCCACGCCATCCCTCGACCATAGCGCGATTTCCCAGTCGTGGTACGAAGCCGACACGCTTGTGCCCTCTCCCTCCCACAGCGACACATACGATTCTTCAGCATAGTAGCGCGTAATGGCGCCGCCGAGGAGCAGGATCAGCAGGCCGGCATGAATCAGGAATATGCCGGGCATGAACGTCTTCGAGAACAGCAGATTCACCATGTAGCCGGCGAGGTTGACCATCAGCACGGCAAGAACGAGCTGGGTTCCGGGAAACGGAAAGAAACCGGCCAGGAGCACGAACCAGGAATTGAAATACACCTGCTGGGCATCGTAGAGGCCGTTCTCGACCTGGTGAAGCGTCCCGAACAGGGTCAGGACAAACAACAGGCCGAGGCAAACCACGGTGAGTTTCGGCGAAAACAGCCACTGCAGCCGGGGGGAATACCAGCCTCTCGCGTTGTATTCCGTCATCCTACATCGCCCCTTCCGGTTGGCCGGCGGGCCGGATGGATGAAGCAAGGGCCTCGAATCCTGCACGATGCCGATTCAATTGATCGATCGGGCCGGTACATTTCAGAAACGCAAGACTGTTATCCAGTTCCAGAATGGCCGCAAGCATCCCGTTCGATGCGCCGGCCGGTACGAGAGGCGAGAGGTCGTAAAGACGGCCGGTGAGCCCGGAGCCGGTTGTGAACGCCGGGGCGTTGTTTATCAACGATGACACGGCATCCGGTGCGGCATTCCCCACCCCGAGCTGTCCGAGCCAGCGGCGAAGGTTAGCTTCAGTTCCTCCGACATCCCCGGGAAAGGTCAGGAGCGAACATTCAAGATCCTCGATGGTAAAGGTGGCAAGGCGAAGACCGCTTTCGCGCCGTACCGACCAGCCTTCCGGCGTCGTCCAATCCAACTGCGCCGACGGCTGATTCATGCCGGGGGGCAGCTCCCCCATGGCCGAAGAGCCGGTTGCCGGGGCTGCCGGCATGCCCGCCGGGGATGACGGGGCGGCTGACGGCCCCTTTTCGAGGGTGAACTCCCGGTATTGACGGAATTCACGGGTCTCATCGCCGCATCCGGTCAGGATAAAGGCAAGACCCGTCAAGCAGAGGGCAACTGTTCGTAAGGATGTCATGAAAAGATATGCTTCCAGACTAGCAACCTATCGCCTCCCCCGGCCAAGTCAAGATGTCCGGGCATCATGAAGAAGCTTTCAGGTTGCCGCAGGTCACAACGCATGGGCGGCGACGTAATCGCGCACGGCTTCAAGATCCGCGGGCAACCGCTCGCAGCGGGTATCCGCATCCTTCAAAGCCTCGAGAATCTCGTGGCGGGCAATGTCCTCTCCCACCGCATCCTCGATGGCCTTGCTGAACTTGGCGGGATGGGCGGTGGCAAGGCAGATCATGGGTTCATCATCCGAACCATGCTGTTCACCCACATACACCCCCACCGCGGTATGGGGATCCAGCAGGTATCCGTATTCCTCGTGATACCGGCGGATCACGCCGAGCGTGTCGCGGGTGGAGCCCACCCCGGCCCGGAACAGAGCATCCACAACGCCCTCGCTCCCCGGCTCAATGGTCAGGCGACCGGACGCCGTGAATCCCTTCATCAGCGAGCAAAGGTCTTCGGCGTTACGTCCAACCCGCTCAAAAAGATACCGCTCGAAATTGCTGGCCACCTGGATATCCATCGACGGGCTGATGGTCGGCACCACCGACCCCACACTGTACTCCCCGGACGAGAAGAAGCGTGAAAGAATATCGTTTTCATTGGTCGCCAAGACCAGCCGGGACACCGGGAGCCCCATCCGGTGGGCGTAGTAGCCGGCCAGCACATCGCCGAAGTTGCCGGTCGGCACGGCAAACCGGACGGAGCCCGCGCCGGTTTCCTTCATGACCTTCAATCCGGAGCTGAAGTAATACACG
This sequence comes from bacterium, assembly GCA_030432155.1. Taxonomy (GTDB): domain Bacteria; phylum Verrucomicrobiota; class Kiritimatiellia; order CAIVKH01; family CAIVKH01; genus JAUIHQ01. Next base: position 2,310 of record JAUIHQ010000063.1, read on the forward strand.
ATCTGGGCCATCACCCGTGCCCAGTTGACTGAATTGATGGCCCCGAGGGCATGCTCGGTCTTGAACGGCACGTCCTCAAAGATCGTCTTCATGATGCGCTGGCAGTCATCAAACGTTCCGTCCACCGCGATATTGAAGACGTTGGGATCCAGCACAGCGGTCATCTGCCGCTCCTGCAACGGAGACACCCGGCCATGGGGATGCATGATGAAAATGTTGATCCGGTCCTTGCCCCGCACACCGTGAATGGCCGCGCTGCCGGTATCCCCGCTGGTGGCGCCGAGAATATTCAGGCGGCCGTTGGACCGTTCGAGATTGTATTCGAAGAACTGGCTGAGGAACTGAAGGGCGATGTCCTTGAACGCGAGGGTCGGTCCGTGAAACAGCTCGAGTATGCGGACCGGTCCGGCCTTGGCCAACGGCGCAACATCCGGATGGCGGAAGGTGCGATAGCTTCGATCGATCAGCCCCCTGAGGTCCGGATCCGGGATATCGACGAACAGCCGGAAGATCTCGTAGGCAAGATCCTGATAGGACAACCGGCTCCATTCGTCCAGACGGTCCCGGACATCGGGAAACGCCTCCGGAACCAGCAGTCCGCCATCGGGGGCGAGGCCGGTCATCACCGCCTCCTGGAATCCCATCGGAGGCGTGCGGCCGCGGGTACTGATATACTGAACGGTTTTCATGGAACATCCATTCTTACGTATTTTGACCGTCCAACACAAGTTGGGAGCGCGGCTCAGAACAGAGGGGGCTCAAGTAGTAGCGATACCGCCTCTTCGCTCCGGGGTTCATGAAGGAACAGGGGTTTTTCCCGCTGGATCCGATACGACGGCATGACCGCGGCCCAGCGTTCATACACCTCGATCGACGCACGGGTGCCGATGACCCCGAGACATCGGAAGGCCTGCCGGATGGCTGCGGGATCGGTTTCGGTATGAAACATGCCGTCGAGCAGCGGAACGGCTTCATCCATATAAAAATTCAGGGCCCGGGCCGCCGTATTCCGAACGGTAAACACATCATCGGATAGTCCGCGAATCAGGTAGGGCATGCCGGCGGGATGGCGGAATTCGCGCAGGGCATTGGCTGCGGCAACCCGGATACGCTCGTTGGTATGGGACATGAATTCCCCGATGATTTCGAGCGACTCATAGTCTTTCCATTTGGAGAGCGCCCGGATCGCAACGCCGCGGCAGTTGTCATCCTCGAGTAGCGGCCGCACGTCGGGAATCAGCCGTTCCGCCTGCTTGAAGCTCAGGAAATACACCGCCATTTTTTTCGTAAACGGATGCGGGGAGTCGAGAAACGGTTCGATCGAGTCCACCAGAGCGTCTTCATCCGTTTCAAGCACGAGCTCCATCGCCCAGACCGTCAGCCCCCCGTTTTCCTGGTGCAGGCGTTCCATGATCGACGTAAAGGAACCGGGCAGCCGCTTTTTCAGCTCTTCCCGGGCCGCCGCCTTGTTTTCCTTCCGCAGCGGGGTATCGGCATACCGGACGGCATGAATCAGGAGATGCTTGTCCGGCATGATCGACCCGTTGATCGGATGTTCCTCCGGTATGGGTACCGCCGATGCTGACACAGCGGACAGGAGAAATAGCGAGACGATGTTACGGGACAAGCGCATCACGAACCTCCGGATCCACATCGTAGCGCACGCCGTAGAGAGGACGAAGGGTGATGGTACGATCCCCCCCGCCGGTGGAGTAGACGTCGGCGCCGCCAAGATCGAGCAACAGGGCCAGGCTCCCGTAATCGCGAAAGCCGCCCTCGTTGCCGATGCCCTGCCCGCCGTCGGATTGCCGGGCGAAATATCCGTCGTTGCCCCCGGTGTCGACAAGCATGGCCACGGCGTTGTTCAGCGCCCGGCCCTGGGTATGATGATCGCCGGTGTAGGTGTCATCGCCGCCGTCGTCGAGCAGCATACCGACGGCATAGTCATGGGCGCTGCCCTGGGAGAGGATGAACCCGTGATAGACGTCGTTTCCCCCGAGATCGGCAAGATACCCCGCACTGAGATGCACCCCCACCCCCTGCCCGTACTGGTGGAGGGAGTACCGGTCATGCCCGGCAAGGTCGAGAAGCATCCCGCATGCATAATAATAACCCACGCCCTGACCGAAGATATCGGCCGTGTAGAGATCATTTCCCGCCCGGTCATACAAAAGGCCGAAACCTCCGCCGAGTCGGGACCGCATGCCGATCGACGCCCCCTGGGCCATGGATAGAAAGCGGTCGTCGTTGCGTTCCGCATCGTGTTCGACACCGCCGGCGAGATAGATATCGCCGCCGTCAAGGTCGGCCAGAACCGCCGCCCCACCCGGCCCCGCACAGCCCTGCCCGTACAGGCCAAGGTCGTACCGGTCCGCTCCCTCCCGGTCCAGCAGCACCGCTGAACCGGCGCAGGCGTAGGCCTGGGCGGCACACCGGGCCCGGTATTCGTCGCGGCCCCGGCCATCCTCCAGCCACGCGGTCCCGGCCCAGGCGGCGGCGATACCGGCGCCGGGCATGTCATACAGGTCATCCCCCGAGCGGTCGATGATCACGGATGCGCCGAACAGGGCGCAGCCCGGACCGACGACCGGGCCGCCCCGGTACTGGTCGTTGCCGCCGAGATCAATCACCACGGCCACATGGCGGCCGACGAGGCCGTTGGCGACCCCGGCATCCCCGACATAACGGTCATCACCGCCGGGATCGACAATCAGCGCGGCATATCCGTCATGAACATCATCTCCCGGCGTTCCGATAACGACCGGACCGAGGGCTGTCTCCAACTGCACCGGTTCGGAAGGCCACTCGATGCCGCCCGCCTCCGCTTCGTCAGCCAGCGCGGCGGCGGCAACCCGGACCGCCTCCCCGGCGGCCAGGAAGCCCGCCCGGGGAAGGTTCCTGAATATGGCCGCCACGGCATCATCATCGGACCGGGTGTCGATCTGCCGGGCGAGCTGGATGGCTTCGGAGATGTCGGCTTCCTCGAGACCGAGGCGCATGAACTCCTCGTGATGGGTTGCATCGTCATCGATGTCGAAGAAGCCGCCGATCCATCGCGTGATCAGCAAGCGTCGGTCGCCCGAGGTCACAGCCTCCGAGGCAATGCGGAATTGCTCCGACGCTGCGAGAAGCTCGGTCACGACATCGCCGAGAACCTTGTCCCAAGGTGCGGTAAGTTCAACCGCAGGCGCCACGATAGCACCGGGTTTACCAGCCGCAGGTTCACCGGCTTCAAGCAGACCGTATAAAAAGATCACGAATGGCTCGGGGTCTGAATCGATGCCGGAGAGTGCCGCCGCCGCATCCTCAGCCAGACGGGGAAGCTGAAGCGGGTCGGCGAGAATTTCGCGGGTCCAGCCGAGAGCAAAATCCGGGTCATCAACATCCTTGGCGAACGAAAGATCCTCCCGGTCGAGATTGTTGGCGCGCAGAGCGGCATCCATATGGGCAAGGATGTTCGTATCGAATCCCGGCCCGCCGGACGCAACCGCGGACATGGCGGCGGCGGACAAACATGCGATGACAATCAGTCGGATCATGGCTATTCGATGTACACCCGGGACCTGCGGCGGTCAATCAAGCAGGATACCGGCCCAGAGGATGATGATCATGCCGAGGGTGACCGCGATCTTGGTGATGATCACGAGCACACGGGAGGTAACCGCCCCCCATGCGATGGATGCCGCGGGCTGTTTCTTCTTCAACCGGTGATGTTCGACCAGGAACGCCAGCCCGAAGCTTCCAACCATCATGCCGACGAGACTGCCGATCACCGGCAGCGGAATGAAGCCTCCGAGGATCATGCCGAGTATGCCGCCGCCGAGGGCCGCCCAACCCGCGGCCTTCGAGCCTCCCCGCTTCAATACCCCGTAGGAACCGGCGACCGCGTCAAACACCTCGACCGCGGCGGCAGCCAGGACAAACACCACGGCAATACCCCAACCGGGGAACGGAGCCTCACGGATCCATTGCAGCAGAAGCGAAGCGGCAAGCACGAACCATGTCCCGGAAAACGAGAAGGCGGAAGCAACCAGGCCGGCCACGCAGAGCAGAACCGCCAGCAGGTATACCGAGGAGGTTCCGAGCACCGCGCCGGCATGCTGAAGCCATTCGATCATACGGCCTCCGGGGAAGAGGCCCTGTGCGCGGCGGCGACCTGCCGATCATGTGACGTTGAGATCCGCGTCATGAACACCGCATTATATGAAGAAAAACGCATGTCAAATGCTTCACCCGTCTCCGGTAAAAATTTTTACTTGTTTCGATCACGCCGCGAACGCAGAGTTATCCGAAGGTAAAAGGGTAAACCGCCGGAGTGACTCCAAGCAATCCGGCTTCAGGGGAAAGAATAACATGGCCAGAACCACGATCAAGGACATCGCCCGCGAGTGCGGCGTTTCTCTCAGCACCGTTTCGCTTGTTTTAAACAACAATCCCCGTATCAGTCAGAGTACGCGGGAAAAGGTGCTGGCGGCGGTCCAGAAGCATCAATACCAGCCCAACGCATTTGCCCGCAGCCTCGCCTCTCAATCCAGCCGGGCCTTGAGCATTGTGGTGCCCCACCTCAACCATGTCTTTGCCGACACGTATTTCGGGGAAATCGTCAGCGGCATCTACGAACATGCCACCGAGCTCGGTTACAAAATCATGCTCGAGGTTGCGGACAAAACGTTCACCCAGTCGGAAGAATACATCAACCTGATGAAGTCCAAGCGGGTGGATGGACTGCTGATCATCGGATCGTCGATTCATGACGAGTACCTGTTCCAGCTTGAAAAAACCGAGTACCCCTACCTGCTGGTGAACCACTATTTCCCCGGCAGCAGCATGAACTTCATATCCGCCGACTATGTACGCTCGGCCGAACTGGCTGCCGAACACCTGACCGGTTACGGCCACCGCAAGATCGGCATCCTCTGCGGAACCAATACCAACACCGCCACCGATTTTCGCGACACCTTCATGAAGAGCTGCAAGGCCGCGGGGCTCAAGGATGATGACATGGTGTGGGCGGATGGCTGGTTCACCGAGCAGGGCGGCTATGAAGGTACCCAGTGGATGCTGGAACGGCACCCGGACATCACCGCGATCATGGCCGGCAACGACAAGATGGCCATCGGCGCCCTTCGCTGTCTGAACCGCCAGGGTATCAGCGTGCCCGGCAAGATTTCGGTCATGGGCATGGATGACGTACCGGCCGCGGAATTTACCACCCCCGGCCTCACCACCATCCGTCACGACCTGTACCAGCTCGGACAGAAATCGGTCGAAGGTATGATCGCCTTGTTCAAGAAGGAACGTCCTCAGGTACAGGACATCCTGCCGGTGGATCTGATCCAGCGCGAATCGACCGGTCCGGCCGGCGGGTGATGCAGACGGCAACGATCAGCCGGCTTCATGAGCATGCGGGCGGCGAGGTTACGATTCGCGGGTGGCTGTCCGCGAAGCGCTCGTCCGGCAAAATCCGGTTTCTGATTCTCCGCGACGGTACCGGCCAGTGTCAGTGCATCGTCGAGGCATCCCATGCCGATGCCTTCGAAACCGCGGATCGACTGACCCTCGAATCCTCCTGCATCCTGACCGGAACCGTCCGGCCGGATGACCGGGCGCCCGGGGGATGCGAGCTGGACGTGACCGGCATCGAGATTCTCCACATTGCCGAGGAGTACCCGATATCCCGGAAAGCCCACGGCATCGACTTCCTGATGAATCACCGTCACCTCTGGCTTCGATCCCCCCGGCAAACCGCCATCCTCCGGATTCGCCACACGATCATCCGGGCGGCGCGGGGATATTTTGACGACGCCGGCTTCACCCTGATCGACACCCCCATCCTGCAGCCCGGAGCCGCGGAAGGCGCGGCCACCCTGTTCCCGGTCGACTACTTCGGTGAAGAAGTCTACCTGGCCCAAACCGGCCAGCTTTATCTCGAAAGCGCCTGCATGGCGCTCGGCAATGTCTATTGCTTCGGTCCGACCTTCCGGGCGGAAAAATCGAAAACCCGCCGCCATCTGACCGAGTTCTGGATGATCGAGCCGGAAATCACATTCGCCGATCTGCCCGTTCTTCGGCATCACGCCGAACAGATGACAACCCGGATCCTGCGCGATGTCCTGGAACATCATCGCGACGACCTTGCTTCCATGGGACGGGATACAGCCCCCCTTGAAGCGATCACACCACCCTTTCCCGTTTTGACCTACACCGAGGCGGTAGACCTTCTGCACAGCGAAAAGGTCCGAAGCTGGCTGGAAGGCGACCTCGCCGATAAGGAAAAGCAGCTTGCGGCATGCAGGGAGGAACTGGCCGAGGCGGTCGAATCCCTGGGTACCGCGAAAAAGGCCTGGCAGAAAGAAAAGGCCGAGCAACAGATCCGCAGCCTCGAAGAACATGTTCGGGAATTGGAAACGGATATCGAACACCGGCGCCATCACATGAGCGACGCCTCCGCGTTCGAGTGGGGCCGGGATTTCGGCGGCGACGAGGAAACCATTCTTTCACGCCAATTCGATAAGCCGTTGTTCGTCACCGGCTATCCGCGCGAGGTCAAGGCGTTCTACATGAAACGCAACGGACAGGATCCCCGCGTCGTCGAAAACATGGACATGCTGGCTCCGGAGGGATACGGCGAGGTGATCGGCGGCAGCATTCGCGAAGACCAGCTCGATGTTCTGCTGGAGCGGATGAAGGAAGAGAATATGGATCCCGAGCCGTACCAGTGGTATCTCGACCTGCGGCGTTACGGCTCCATTCCCCACGGTGGTTTCGGCCTCGGCATCGAACGAACCGTTTCGTGGATGTGCGGTCTGAAGCATGTCCGGGAAACCATTCCCTTTCCTCGCTTGCTGGGGCGGATGACGCCGTAGGGGGAATTGGCGATTGCCGATGGATGATTGCCGATTGGCTCATACCAGTCGGAAGAACGTATCGGTATTATTTCAGTCTTTCTCAATAGGTTTCGGGTGTCAGGTTTCAGGCCCTCATGACACCTGAACACTGACACCTGAAACCAAATCGTCTGGCGCATGTATACCGATAAGTATTTGCGAATGGTATGAGCCGTGCGTCGGTTTCCTGCACACGTCGGTTCATCAATCGGTCCCGCCTGTTCACATTCACAAGACCGTAGCGGAAACAAAAAGCCCGCACCGGAAGGGTGCGGGCTTGGTCCATCGATGCCAGCCTGCTTACTCGCGGCGGAAGCGGCGAATCAGAAGGAGGCCGAATCCGAGAAGCCCAAGCACAATGGTTCCGGGTTCGGGAATGGTGGTGAAGGTATTGAAGTCACCGTCTTCCAGCACAACATCGGTCCAGCCGGGGTTCCCGGTGGTAACCGTTGTGGCCGCCACCCCGTGAAACTCATCGGAACGGAAACCGGTCTCGGAAATGTAGGTGACCACATAGTCAAACGATGCGCCCTGGGCCACGCCGATCACCGAAAGTTCAAGCTCAATTTCCGGCGAAGAGACGAGGGGGTTGGCAAACACCGCATTCGTCAAATAGGTGTGGAACGTTCCGTTGGCCAACTGCCAGATGCCGGCGAAGCCGGTATTCATCGCGATCGCGTAGTCCGCCTCGAAGCCGCTGGCGAACGTCAGAGTGGAGCGCTGACCGCCGCCATCGATACCGGAAATCGCCCGGCGCAGTCCGTCATCCGAGTCCGTGAAGCCGGAGGTGTCGGCAAATCCGCCGGAAACGGAGTCGATGAAAATCACGATTGCGTTATTCCAGGTGTTGCCGAGATTGAACCCGAAGTTGAGAAGTCCGGTGTCACTGGAATCGATGCCGATCGTCTGCCCGTTTCCGATCACCCCGCCGAACCCGGAATTGACACCGGCGCTTGAACCGACATATTCACTGCCGCCGATGGTGCCATCGGCCGTAGCGGAACCCGTAGTGGTATCAATGATCGTCGTGGGAACGGCCAACGCTGAAGATACGGCCAGACCACAGGCGGCCAACGCAGACAGAACGAATTTGCTCATAGTTTTTTCCTTACTTCGAACCCAATAGAGTCTTAAAGAAAAGTACAGATCCGATGTGGTTTTCGTCAAGCGAGATTCAAACGCTTGACTCAAGTTTTCTGAACCATGTCCTTAAAGATCATAATCGGGTCAGGTCCGTCCCTTCCCGGACACTGACCACCGCTCGCATTTTGGGCACATACATGCGGGTTTCCGAGGGAAGATGGGGGGCGATGTCTTCAAAACGCGTCCCCTTGTGCCGCTTCAGCAGCTTGCCGACCCGGCCCTCGCCGGCATTGTAGGCGGCGAGGGCAAGGGACCAGTCGCCGAACCGGCCGTGCAGGAATTTCAGATATCGCGCGGCGGCGTAGGCACTGCGCTCGGGAATCAGCCGCTCGTCTTCGGGCCGCAACGCCAGACCGAAACGTTCCGCGGTGGCGGGCATGAACTGGTACAGGCCCATGGCCCCCACCGGGCTTCGGGCCTTGGGATTGAAGGTCGATTCCACCTCGGCCAGCCAGACAAGCTCACCCGGAACCCCTTCCCGCTCGAAAATCGGTTTCAAGCGCGGAACATAGTCGGCGGCCCGGGCCGGCGGCGGCCGGCCCTCCAGCTTTCGCATCCAACGATCCTGTTCCACCGCAACCGCAGCCGCGGCATGGTCCCGGTCCTGCTTCGGCGGCGCAACCGGCGGAGCCGTGGGCGGCAGTACGCTTTTCGGGCGTGAAGGAGGGGCAGTCGGAGCCGGCCGGGCCGGGGGCGGCTTGACCGCCTGGACAGCCTCGTCGGCCGCCTCGAAAAAGTCCATCCGCTGCCGAAGCCAGTCCGCGTAGGGCTTTGCCTCGGGTACCTGGTCGAGATAGAGGAGAGCGCTTTCCGCGTAGGGTTTCATCCAGGCGAGCTCCTCGACGGACTCCCCCTGCAATGCATGGTTGATCAGCGACCAGAACGACTGCCATTCCTCGGGCGTCGGGGCGCGCAGGAGGCTGGCGGCCGCGACGGGATCGACCTGGTACCCGGTCATATCGCCGATCAAGTCGTTAACCTGGTTGAACAGGCTCGCTGCGGATTCCTGGCTGCGGACGGTCGGCGCGGCGAGCAGAAGAAGAGCGAGACGGAGAAGCGTACGTTTCATGATGACGCCCATGGATACTGGATGGAACGGGGAAATGTGAAGGCGGATTCGATGTGCCGTACGACCGGTTGGCGGTCGCCATCGACCCCGACAACCTCGACAACATCAAATCGGATATGGCGCGGAGCCGGCCGGCATTGCCGGAGGTAGGCAATGGCCGCGCGACACAATGCATGCCGTTTCCGGCGGTTCACGGCATCGATAGGGCGGCCATACGACTCATCCGCCCGGGTTTTAACCTCGACAAACACCAGCACATCCCGCGGCGAACGCGCAACGATGTCGATTTCATCCCGCCGCCCCACCCGCACCCGGCGGCCGAGGATTCGATAGTGCTTGGCGCAAAGCATGCGCTCCGCCACCCCCTCCCCCCATTCTCCCGGGGCGAAGGCGCGGCGACGGCGAAACCGGTGAACCCATGCGCGAATCATGCGCGGAACCTATGCGGGAATGTCATGCATTTCAACGTTCAAAGGGCCTCAAACGCCCGATCCCCTCCGCCGGAGGGGTGGCTCCGCGGCAGCGGAGACGGGGTGGGTCACTTGTCTTCGTCGATTATCTCCGTCATAACCGACACCCTTACCCGGATACACTTCACCGACCCACTTTCACGAGAACCGCTCGGCTATCCCAAGTTCGACAGTAGCGCCATCGGGATGTTCTATTTCGATGCCTCCGCAGCAGGAAAGCCCTGTATTGCGGGCGCATGATTTGCCGGGAGGCGTGTAGTGGAGAACATCCCGTTGCTTTAACGAGCGTGGGTGACGGATACTGTCGCCATGTTCCTGCGACGTAATCGTAAGCGTGCTGGCGGAGAGGTCTACGAGTACTGGACGCTGGTTGAGTCCGTACGAACGGCGCGCGGTCCGCGGCAGCGTGTCGTCGCCACGCTGGGCAAGCATCCCGGCCTGGATGAGGATGAGCGCGCGGGCTGGGAGGAGATCGCCCGTCTTCTCGATGGACAACCCCGTTCTCCCTCTCAAGGCGATCTGTTTCGCGATGAGCCCGAGCCGCCTGAGTGGGCGTGCGTCAACCTGAAGGGATTGCGCGTTGAGCGTGTACGCGAGTTCGGCAAGGTCTACCTCGGCCTGGCGTTGTGGCGGCGCTTGGGGCTGCATGAGTTTTTTGAGGCGCATGCGCGTCAGGGTCGTGAACAGGTCGACTGGGCGACGGTCGCTTGCATCCTGAGTCTGGGAAGATTCTGCGCCCAAGGATCTGAACTGGCGTTGAGTGAGCATTGGTATGCGACCACGGCGCTGGACGATCTGTTGGGGGTCAGCGCGGAGAACGTGTACGACAACCGTCTGTATCGAGGTCTCGACGAGCTGCTGCCCCTGCGGGACGAACTCTTCGGACATCTGCGGGAACGCTACCGAAGTCTGTTCGGATCGCGTTTTGAGTTCCTGCTCTACGATGTGACCAGTACCTATTTCGAAGGGCAGGCTGAACGCAACCCGCAGGCGCAACGCGGGTACAGTCGCGACAACCGCTCCGATTGCAAGCAGGTGTGTATTGGTCTGGTCGTGACGCCCGAGGGTCTGCCGTTGGCCTACGAAGTATTCCCGGGCAACCGGGCCGACGTTACCACGGTGGAAGATATCGTTGATCTGATGGAACGGAAGTACGGCCGTGCCGAACGGATATGGGCGATGGATCGGGGCATGGTCAGCGAAGAGAACCTCGATTATCTGCGCGAACGGGAGGCGCTCTATATCGTGGGGACACCCAAAGGGCGGTTGCGAACGTTCGAGCGTGAACTCCACCAAAGTAGCGACTGGAAGCAGGTGGAGCCGGGGGTAGAGGTCAAGCTGATCGACCATCCCGACGGGCAGGGCCGGGAGCGCTACGTACTCTGTCGCAGTGAGGCCCGGCACGAGAAGGAAGCGGCGATGCTGCGCAGGCAACGGGATCGTCTGCGAGCCAAGCTGGAACAGATCGACGCCTCGCTGAGGAGGCGTCCTCAGAAGCTCGAACCGGTCGGCCGACGGATCGGAAGATGGTTGGGTCGCAACACCGCCGCCGAAAAGGTGTTCGATGTGGAAGTGCTCATTGAGGACGACAAGGCGGTGGGGCTGCGCATCAAGGAGGATGATAGCAAAATGGAGTGGGCTGCGGCTTCACAGGGCACCTATCTGCTACGTACTAACTGCACGGAACAAGATCCTGTCAAGCTCTGGCGCTGGTACATCCATCTTACCGAAATCGAGGATGCCTTCCGGGTGGGCAAGTCCGATCTGGGGCTGCGGCCGCTATATCATCAACGCGAGGATCGCGTTCAAGCCCACATCATGGTCTGCTTCCTGGCCTTGGCCATGTGGCGCTGCCTGGAGATGTGGCTGAGCGCGAAAGGACTTGGCGACTGTGCGCGCCAAGTCCTTGAACAGATGGCTACGATCCACTCCATGGATGTCGTGCTTCCGGTCAAAGGGAGCACCACCGTCAGACTGCGGTTGGTGGCCAAGCCCGAAAAGCTTACGTCCGACCTTCTTGCCCATATGGACCTGAGAATCCCGACCAGACCGAAAACGATCCAAAATGTAGTGGAGAAAATCGGGGGTCAGTAACCGAGTTCCTTAGCAAATCGGCAATTTCGGTCGCGTAACTGTCGAACTTGGGTTAACGGCGTGTTGCCCTGGCATTACAAGTTACAGATCCTCTGACTTCGCTGTGCTTCTCTCAGGATGACAGAACGAGCACTTGCCTCACTCCAAAATCCGCAATCCAGAATCCAAAATCATTTCAATCTTCCGGCGCGGCTACGGCGAGCGTACGCCGAAATACCGGCTGTCACCCGGCCGAAGGGGCCCCGGCCGAAGGGGCCGTACCTTAAATTTAAGGTATAGCCCCAGGTTCTTCGCCGTGGGCTAGACCTTTACCCACGCTAATCCGTGATGGACCTAAATTTAAGGTACGGCCCCTTTGCGCGGCGGAACTTCCAACGCCCGGAAGTCACCGTTATCACGTCACGGCGAATCAACGCGCATGAAGTACAACGGCGCATTCGTGCCGACCGGTACGGAGATCTGGTAGGTACCGGAGCCGGCCGGCGCTTCGGTGGCGGGACCGAGGCTGGACCAGAGGTCCAGCGGGAGCATCACGTTGGTCGAGCCATACCCGGTGAAGCCGGCGAACGGGGCGTTGGTGAAGGTCGCGCTGATGGCGCCGTTGGTGCCGCCGCCGAAGGTGACGCTGACGAATCCCGGCGACTGGCTGACGAGAACGGGCGGGAGTACTTCGAGGGTGACACCGTTTAGGATGG
>JAUIHQ010000064.1 GCA_030432155.1 bacterium
GTGGAAGGTCCGCAGGGCGCCTTTTGTGCGACCTCTTGCTCGATGCGCCCTGGAACCGAGCCGGGTCCGCGCTACTTCTGCGACGACGAGCGTTTCGAGCCAGTCGAGGTGATGGTGGAAGCGCCGTTGATGCTGTCGCCGAGCGTAAAGCGGAGGACGGCGCCGGTTGTCATCAGGAACTGGTGCTCCATGCGAACCGTGGCGCCGGTTCCCATAATGTGCATGGTACCATTGTCGCCGATACCGGATCTCCAACCGCCGCCGAACGTTGACCGGAATGTTCCGTTTTCGGAAATCGTCAGTGTACCGGTGCCGGTGCCGGTACCGAGGCTGAAGTGCCGGTCCACCAGAACCGTACCTGTTCCGCTGATATTCATCTCCCCGTTTCCGCCGGTCGTGGCGACGGACAGCAAGGTGTTGTCGATTTCAAGCGTACCGCCGCTGATGTTGTATATACCATCGGCGACATTGCCGCCGATCTGCACGTTTCCGGAGAGCACATATCCGTTGGTATGATTGATCGTGGATAATCCGCCGTTCCGTCGACCGACGGTCAAGGGGCCGAATGTGATCGCAGTGCCGGGGCCGGCATAATCGATGTTCAGCGTCACATCTCCCGACCCGTCGCTCATCCGAAAGTCGCCGGCTTCATTCCCCGCCGTCGATACATGAACAATGGAGCCATCCGGATTGACACCGACCAGATCGGCCAATGTCGGGGTGACGCCTCCCGACCAGTTCGCTCCGGTTTCCCAGGCGCCTGAGCCCCCGTTCCAACCGATGGTTGCCGCCTGTGCGACCGACAGCGCCGACAGGGACATCACAAACAACATACGCCTTATCACAACCACTACTCCTTTATCCCCGAAAACTCTAATCCGGTTTATCACGGAGGTTTTGAGTCCTTCCCACCGATTCTTGATCATAGGCCAGACCGTGAGAAATGTATGCAATGGTTGTTAGTCTGAACGCGCTTCATCTTTATCACATACCCGACGTCAGGAATTTTCCCCGGCAACCGTTTGGACGCGTAATCTTTTAACTATATGGAGTTTGCGACATTTTCCAGCGCAATTGGTGGGATCTGGAGGGGGGAGTTCCATGGATGGGAGAAACTGGATTGCGCGTTCGCGCGCGATCCATACAATGCAGCCATGTTTGGTTTTTGTTTCATCCGCATGGCGCCGGGATTCAACCCCCGAAACCATGCCCCGACCCCAAGGAGCTACCGAATCGCATGAAGCCCCGTATCCTCCCCCTGTTCACCCTCATCGTCGCCCTGGTCTGGCTGATGGCTCCGTCCGTTCCGGCCCAGGATGCCGTCAACGCAGCCGCGGACGCCGTATCCGCCCCGGCCATCGACACCGGCGACACGGCATGGATTCTTGCCAGCGCCGGCCTCGTGCTGTTGATGACACCCGGGCTTGCGTTCTTTTACGGCGGGCTGGTCCGCCGGAAGAACATGCTGTCCGTCCTCATGCAGTGCTTCATGGCGATGTGCCTGGTCACCATTCAATGGGTGGTGATCGGGTACAGCCTGTCTTTCGGGCCCGACATCAAGGGACTCATCGGAAACCTCGACTGGGCGTTTCTGAAGGGCGTGGGGCCGGAACCGAGCGATGTCTATGCCACCACGGTTCCTCACACCGCGTTCATGGCGTTCCAGCTCAAGTTTGCCATCATCACCCCCGCCCTGATCATCGGCGCGTTCGCGGAGCGGTTTAAGTTTTCCGCGTTCTGTATTTTCACCCTGTTGTGGACGACGCTGGTCTACGACCCGGTGGCCCATTGGGTATGGGGCGGCGGTTTCATGGGCGCGGACGGCGCGCTGGATTTCGCCGGCGGGACCGTGGTTCATATCAACGCCGGTATGGCCGCCCTCGCCGCCGCACTGGTTGTGGGCAAGCGGGTCGGCTCGACCTACCCGCCGCACAGCCTGCCCCTCGCCATCCTCGGCGCGGGCATGCTGTGGTTCGGCTGGTTCGGGTTCAACGCCGGCAGCGCCCTCGGGGCCAACGGACTTGCCGCGAACGCGATCGTCACCACCCATGTCGCCACCGCGGTGGCGGGCGCAACCTGGGCGTTCTGCGACTGGATCTGGCACAAGAAGCCGACGACCCTCGGTATGATCACCGGCGCGGTGGCCGGGCTCGTGGCCATCACCCCGGCCTGCGGTTTTGTCTCTCCGATCAACGCGATCTGGATCGGACTGGGGTCGGCGGTCATCTGCTTCATTTCCGTGACCTTCGTGAAGGTGAAATTCGGGTACGACGACACCCTCGACGCCTTCGGCGTTCACGGGGTCGGCGGTATCTGGGGCGCCATCGCCACCGGCCTCTGGGCGTCCACCGCGGTCAACCCCGCCGGTCGCGACGGCCTGTTCTACGGCAATCCCGAGCAGTTCATGATCCAGGTCAAAGCCACCCTGATCACCATGGTATACGCCTTTGTCATGAGCTGGATTCTGCTCAAGGTGACCGGTCTGCTGACCGGCGGCCTGCGGGTGACCGAGCAGGAGGAGCGGATCGGGCTCGACCTGACCCAGCACAAGGAAACCGCGTACGCGACCATCGATTAATTCCGGAAGGACACCGACCATGAAATACGTGATTGCCGTGATTCAGCCCGACCGCCTTGAAGCGGTCATGCAACTGCTCGAGGAAAAGGAAATTCACCTCGTCACCGTATCCAACGTCATGGGCCGCGGCCGCCAGAAAGGCATTGCCGCGGTCTACCGCAGTGTGAAGGAAGCGGGAAGCCTTTTGAAAAAGATCAAACTGGAGATCGCGGTGAACGACGAGTTCGTACCTGCGGTCAAGGACGCGATCGTACAGGGCGCGCGATCCGGTGACGGTCATATCGGAGACGGAAAAATCTTCGTCCTCGACCTCGAAGACTGCATGCGCATCCGCACCGGTGAAACCGGGGCCGAGGCGATCGGATAAGCGGGGACTACCGTCCGAGCAGCTCCCGGAGCAGGCGAATCAGCCGCTGGAGCCTTGTCTCCTGTGGTTCCTGCTCCGGTGGCCAGAGCTTCATCCAGGCGTTGATCTGGTATTGATTGTGAACCGGCTTCAACTGGTTCAGGTCGTATGGACCAAGGGTGTAGGTAAGATCAACAACCGTTGACTGCCCGTTATCATGCAGGATGTGCCATACGCCCTGATGATAGACCGCGATATCCGTGATGAGATTTCCGTCGTAATCCGCTGGCACCGGAGCGGCGGCCTGCCACCCCCATGAAACCATCATCGGCGCCTTCCCGGAGCTGTAGAGAATGTTCCAGGCGCCGGAGGCGGGATGATATACGGCGATATCGGTTTTTGCGTCCCCGTCATAATCGCCGGGCACGGGGATCGATTCATCCCAACCCCATTGAACCGCGGATGCCCCGCCGCCGCTGAACCGTATATTCCACAACCCCTTGTCAAAGACGGCAAGGTCTGTCTTTCCGTCGCCGTCATAGTCTCCGGGAACCGGTGCCGCATCAGCATATCCCCAATTGATCAGGCTCATGGAGTTATCGCGGCGAAAACGTATGTACCAATTCCCGGTCGCCGGATGGTACACCGCCTGATCGGTCAATGTGTCACCGTCATAATCACCGGGCGCCGGCACAGCCTCACTCCATCCAAACGGTTCGATTTCGTCCAGCGGAGCGAGGGGAGTCGCGGTGAAAAGCGGTGACCACGTTCCGGTGGCCGGGTCGTAGGCGACCAGCTCATGGATGTCATCCCCGTTGAAATCGCAGGCCAGGGGAACCAGATTGACATTGCCGTAGGTGAACCACACATCGGAACGCTGGGAATAAGAAACAAGCCACTTCGCCTCAGGTCCGTAGTAGAGGGCCGGGTCACCCATGCTGTCCGTATTGAAATACGCGGAAGAGGTCAGTGACCGTGCGGCGTTCTTTTTCCCGGGTTGAACCTCCACGCATCCCCGGTTGTTGCCGGGTGACGGAGCATGCGAGGACTCCGTGATAACCGCGCAATTTGTATAGGGGATCAGGTGCATGGGATCGGTGATGCGGACCACCACCGTCGTCGCGGCGCCCGGCGGAAGGGGGGAAATGTTCCACGTGAACCATCCATGGGCATACGAGCCGGGAGGTGTCGCCAGGGGAAAAGATCCCGGGGAGGGGAAGAACGCCTGCAGGGTTTCCGGAACGGACATTTCCGATCCTGCGTTCTCCACCCGGATCGTGTATATCAACGGTGTAAACACCACGGGGGACATGTCGGACACCTCTTCCGTGACCGACAGGTCCGACAAAGGCCACCGGAATTCGATCGAGCTTTCCGCATCATTGTTGAGCGTATTGGTCTCCAGCATGCAGGAATGCACAACCCCCTGCACCACCGCGGTCCCGACAACCGATGGGGACGCGGTCAATGTATACCGGGCCCAGACCGATGAATGGGCGTTCACGGAGTCAAAGAAGACCGTCGTGACCGTACCGGCCTGTGTATTTGATCCCTGCGACTGGACTAGAGAGACTCCCCCCTGGGCCAGATTATGAGAGAGTACAAGCTGAACACAATCCATGCCTGCAGAGCCCGCGTTGGTAATGACAATATCCACCACAGCATCTGCATCAGGCTTTACGGCAACCATCGCGGACGGGAACATCGTCAATTCCAGGTCGCCCGCGGGGGCGGGCATGTCGGGAAGCTCAAACGCTCCGGCATCCCATTCAGCCAGACCGCTTCCGTCTCCATCCCGGGGCCTGACGTCTTCAAGAATATCGGCGGCCGGTCCCCACGGCAGCATATCAATCGCGCCCGAGCTCTGTGCCGGAAGATAGGATCCGGGGTGGAACGTGAAATAGGAGGACATGGTGTTGAGCACCATCCCTGTATCGAGAAGATTCAGGTAGAAATCTTCACCCGCCGTGCCGCCCATGATGATGTTGCCATACGCCGAGAACGATCCGGATGTAGGTGCGCGCATGGCGCCGGGTAGACCGCTTGTATTATCGGCGATCGTTGAAAACCGGACAATGCCACGCCGGGCATCGATACCTCCGGCGGCTCCGTACCGGCCGGCATAAGGGTTGTCGCCGCACGTATTCTGAACGATGAGACAGTTCTCGATGATTCCATCCTCAAGCAGAACGCCTCCCCCCAGACCGACCAGAGACTCGTTGTAGATGGACGCCAGCCCCGCATGATTTTCCACAAGAACCGAGGTCCTCACAATGCCGTTGCTGACCAACAGACCTCCGCCCTGCTCTCCTTCTGATTCGGGATCATCCGCGCCGGCCGCATATCCTTTCGTAATCGTGAATCCCGTCAGCTCAGCTCCGGCGGTTAGAGTTGCACCCCGCCGGGTGGGGCGTATGAGATCATAGTTGGGGATCGAATCGTTGGGTTGTATGGTTGTATGAACGGGTCCGTTCACACTGGCGACAAGAACCTCATTGCTCATAACCAGCGATTCCCGATAGGTCCCGTTGGTGACAAGGATCCGGTCGCCATCGGACGACATCGCCAACGCTTCGACAATCGATGTCGAGGCTCCCGCCCAGTTCGTGTAGGGCGGAAGGTGTCCGCCGTCAGGCGAAACATAAAGAGTGCGAAGCGGCTGAAAGTGTTCGTATGCTCCGATATCCGCCGTGCCCTGCCGGATCCGGAATTCTTTACGAAGGTCATACGACGTGGCGGACGTCATCCACGCCAGGTTTGTTCCCCCGTTGATCGCGGGCGAATCCGTATGCAGGGTAAATTTGTCTGCCGCCGGATTCTCGAACAGCGGATCGCCGACAACGTTGTTGGTGCCCGCGAGAACGTCTTCAGAGCAGGAATAGGATATCGTCCCTCCGGACCAGGCAACATTGGTTTTCGGGTGGCCGCTCACAATGCTGTTGATCATGGTTCCGCCGGTCATGTGAACGCCGACATCGCCATTCTCCGCGATCGTGCAGCTCTCAATCGACCCGGCGACAAGACAGACCGCATTGCTGGCGGCATTCTTCATCACCAGCGAATTGACTAGCCCTCCTCCCTCCACGCGCACAACACAGCCGGCATCCGAATCATTTCCCTGAAGGATCGAATCCCGCAGCTCTGCCTGTCCCCGGAGATGTACGGACGGACCCCCGGTGGCGGTGGATTCCGCAACATGAAACCCCCGGACAATCGTGCTTCCATCGAGATCAAGGACCGGCATGGCCGGGTTCGACGGAACAAGAAATGTGAACGATGCGCCAAGGGCTGAAACAATCGTTACCGCCTGAGAGGAAACGATGTTGTCGATATACGAACCGGGCGCCACAACGATCCGATCACCATCAAAGGTCAGATCGAGAAGGGCCGAAATGGAGTCTGCGCCCGTGGCCATGGTTTCAAATGGAAACACATGTGACCCGGCAGGGTTAACATACCAGGTTCGTTCATATACCCGCTGATAGGGTGATTCCACGGCGCCAATATCTACGGCTCCCTGCTGGATCCTTGCATTTCCATTGATGTCTGCATCACCGGACATCCATGGCTGATTCAACCCCATGTTGATGCATAGAGAGTTGGAGGCCAGAACAAGCTGATTGGATAGAACGGCCAAAGGACAATCAGTCACGATGTTCCCCGTTCCGGGGACGGGATTCGGAGAAGAGCAGAACATATACCCAACGCCCGGATCGTCCGTCGCCCCGGCATTCAGGGCGGAGTTCAGCACTTGAACAGCCGTTCCCCGGATCTCACCAACGTTGAAAGTACAGGATTCAACCTGGGATGAAGATCCGTGAAACGCGATAACGACTCCCGGACCTCCTCCCACGCTTGTATCGAATGCAACAACGTCGTTGATAAAAACATTCCGAACCATCGATTGGTCCGCATCTATCATCGTGTAGAATGTGCCGTTCCCGGAAGCCTCGTCAATTGTGATGGTAGACAAGACCGACTGGTAGGCCTGTATCACCGTGAAGCTTGCCGGGTCTACACCGCCGGCGGAAAGGTCCACCAGCCGAACATTGGAGACCGTCGCGCTTTCAACATTCAGAATGGGCGTATCCGACTCACAATCCGCCAGCGTAATTCCATCCAGCGAAGCCCCGGGCCGTACTTCGATATTCAGATCAAACCGGGTTGGATTGGTGATGACATGCGTGACAGGCCTCAACACGGTTTGCTGCGGACCATTCACACTCGTTACCGCTACACCATCGGGAATCACGACCGGCGGATTCGAAACCGCGAGATAACCGGAAGGCTCAAGCACCTCAACAAAGGACGGTCGCAAGGTTTCGTAGGTACCATTGGTGATGACAACCACATCTCCCGGCTGACATACGGACAGGATATCGTACAGGTTCGTGGCGGCATCGGCCCAGTTTGTATAAGGAGGCGTGCTGTTACCGGAAAGCGACATATACCGGGTGGCGGCCGGTGCCGAGGAGGTGAAAATCAAAACCGCCGCAAATGCAAGAAGCCAGCGATGATAGAGGTTGTACTGCCCATCTCTCACATACGTGATACTACAACGTGAAGATATGTCTATATAGAACAAAATATAGAATTTCCACCTCCCATGCGAAGCTTTATCAAGCACGAAACCATTCCGTGATGTTCCGCTAAAGCCTTCCGGGGCGGGGACTCTACAACCCGCTGACACTCAACTCGACGTAATCATCACCGACGGATGTACAGGGACAGTATTCGAGATTGTAGCGGATTTCTTCCTTGAGAGCATCGAGGGCGTTGGTCGGGCTGAGACCGCTGACGGACAGGCCCATGTCGGGACAGGCCGCGGTGTAGCCGTCTTCGCCGCTTTCCAGGGTAACGTTGAATTTCATCGTTGCCTACTGATTTCACTATACCACGGATCCGGTCTTCGTGCCATGGCCGATCTCCGCGATGAGATCCGGGTCAGGTCATCGATCGGCGGCGCAGGCTGTACAGAATCAGCAGATAACCGAGAACGGCCATGATCGCGGTATAGACGGCGGCGCCCGCGAGGTACGTCCAGTCGCCGGGCGACATCCGGAGGCTCTCGGTCAGCCGCTGGAGCTGCTCGTGAAACGGATCGGACGATGGAAGAACGTCCACTTCAAGGAGGAGGTCCGCATGTTCAACCGGAGGGAGATGCTTTCAAATCCTCAAGAAAGCCGCGGATGAGACGGCCGCCCACCCATTTGCGGTAGTCTGCGGTGGAGCGGATGTCGGAGATGGGTTTGATGGAGTCGGACGCAATTCGTTCGGCCTCGGCGATCAGCCCGTCGTTCAGGGCTTGTCCGGTCACCGCGTCCTCGACCTTGTGCAGCCGCACCGCGGTCTCGGCGACACTGCCGAGCGCCACCCGGAACAGGGTGACCGTTCCGTCGCCGGCGATCGCTCCCCGGTAATTTCCCATGATCTTGGAGATCGCCTGGGCGGCCCGGGGTCCGAGCTTGCGGAAACCTTCCTTCTCGCCTTCCTTCCGCACCGGCACCTCGAAACGCACGATCAATTCATCGGGCTGAAGATCGATCTTCCGATATCCGAGGAGGAACGATTCCATGGTCATCACCCGCTCACCGCGGGCCGCACTGGCCACGACAACCGATGCATCATCGGCCAGCAGCGCCGGGGCGAGATCACCGGCGGGACTGGCGTTGGCGATGCTGCCGCCGATCGTTCCCATCATCTGGATCTGCCGCCCGCCCACCGTGGCCGCCGCCGCGGCTAGCGAGGGCAATGCGTCACGAACAACCGGCGCGGCTCGCAGGTCCCAATGGGTAACCGCGGCACCGATGGACACATGCGCCCCTTCGATTTTGAGCACAAGCAGTTCGGGCAGGCTCTTCACACTGATCGCGCGGACCGGCATATCCACCGAGCCGGATTCCCACTGCACCATCAGGTCGGTTCCGCCGGCGAGAAGCTTGCCGCGGGTTGCCTCATCGCCGAGAAGCGCCAGCGCCTCGGACAGGTTCGAGGGAAACGCGCAATCGATATCTTCAAAGGTTCTCACGATGATGCCGGGGTCTCCTCGCGCGGCCATTGCTCGGCCGCCGCCTCCACCGCCTCGAAAATCTTTTCGTACCCGGTGCAGCGGCAGATGTTCCCGGCATGGGATTCCCGAACCGCGTCGCGGGATACCGCCTCGCCGCGGCTCAACAGGGCATACGAGGATATGATCATGCCGGGAATGCAGAACCCGCACTGGGCCGCGCCCTTCTCAACATACATCTGCTGCAGAAGCCGCCCGCCCTCGGTGCGCTCCAGACCTTCGACGGTCATGATCTCCGCGCCGTCCGGCACCTGACCCGCCGCCATCAGGCAGGAGACGACCGTGCGCCCGTCAATCAGGACCGTGCAGGCCCCGCATTCTCCCTCCCCGCAGCCTTCCTTGGTTCCGGTCATGTGCAGGTCTTCACGAAGAACATCCAGCAGGCGGCGAACCGGGGCGAAGGCAACCTCGCGCGTTTCGCCGTTGATGATCCAGGTGCGCTGAATGCGCGGGGACGTACTCATGCTGCAGACTCCTTCGCACGGATCGCCTCAAAGATCATCTCCGGGGTAATGGGTATGGAGTTGAACCGGATCCCCATGGCATCCTTGACCGCGTTGGCAATCGCGGGCGCAAGGCCGTCCATCGGAATCTCGCCCACCCCCTTCGCGCCCGGAGAGGCGTGGGTGTAGGGATACTCAAGAAAGCCCAAATCGTATTCGGGGGTGTCGAGGGCGGTGGGGATGACATAGGTCTGCATGCGTGAGGCATCGTACAGACCGTCCACGATGTTCATCTTCTCCATCACCGCATACCCCAGGGCCTGGGTCAGGCCGCCTTCGATCTGTCCCTTGGCGAGCACGGGATTGATCAGGCGCCCGATGTCGAAAATCCCCGTCACCCGCCGGACCTTCAACTCACAGGTCAGGGTGTCGATCTCCACCTCGGCGATGTTACAGCCCCACGAGTACGACGGATAGGAGTCGCCCTCGAAGGTCTCCTGATTCCACTTGATCGTGTCGGGGAGCTTGAATTGATTGTATACCCGGTGTGGACCCCTGATCTTCAGGAAGGCCTCCGCCACTTCAATGAACGGGCGGCTGTCTCCGGTCACCGCCGAGGTAAACCGGTCATCGTCGAGCTCAACCCGGGCCCCGCCGAACAAGGTCTCCGATGCAAACACCTCGAGGTCGTGCCGCAATAATTCCGCGGCGCCGTACACCGTGCTGCCCACCACCATCGCGGTGCGTGAGGCAACCGTCGGCCCGCTATCGGGAACAAACTTGGTATCGGGCAGCGGGCAACGGACGTGATCCATGGAGGTGCGGAGGCCATCCGCCGCGATCTGGGGCATGATGGTCAGGGTGCCCTGCCCCATCTCGGTGGAGCTGATGCGGATGTTGACCACCGGTTTGCCGTGATCGTCATATTCGAGATCCAGCGCGGCCTTGGAACGCAGGCGCCGTTCGCCGTCGCCGGTGAAGCCCGACCCGTGACCGAAAAAGCACAGGCCGATACCGCGGTACACGCCGTTCACCGGCACCCCGCGGGTCGACTGCCTGCGCTTGTTCTCGAAGTCCGCTTTTTCCAGCGTGCGCTCGAGAATCACCGGCGGATCCATGTTCTGCTCGATCACCTGGCCGGTGCCGGTGGTGTCG
Organism: bacterium; assembly: GCA_030432155.1. Lineage (GTDB taxonomy): Bacteria > Verrucomicrobiota > Kiritimatiellia > CAIVKH01 > CAIVKH01 > JAUIHQ01. The sequence goes on from JAUIHQ010000064.1 coordinate 10,590, forward strand.
CCGATATGAAGGCAGTTCTTGCGGCGAAACGCCACCGGGGACATCCCGAGGGCCTCGGCACATTCATCCATGTGCGACTCGAGGGCCCAGATCGCCTGGGGCGCGCCGAATCCGCGGAATGCGCCGTTGGGAAAGGTGTTGGTGCGGAAGACATGGCCGTCCACCGAGACATGCGGGCAGCGGTATCCGAGCGTGGTGTGGAGAATGCCGCGGTACAAAACCACCGGGCTCAGCGTGGTGTAGGCCCCGCCGTCGAGGATGAAGTCCACCGCCATCGCGGTGATGGTTCCGTCCTTCTTCAGGCCCGTGCGCTGACGGCTCCACGACGGGTGCCGTTTGGTGGTGTAGAGAATGTCCTGGTGACGGTCGTAGATGATCTTCACCGGCTTGCCCGACTTCATCGCGAGGAGGGCACAGTACCCGGCGACCAGGGTCGGAAATTCCTCCTTGCCGCCGAATGCACCGCCGACCGCGGACTGCTTGACCCGGATTTTTTCCAGGGGAAGACCGAGGGTGATGACCAGCTCGGGACCGACATAATACGGACACTGCAGACTCCCCTGCAGGAATACCCCGCCGTCTTTCTCGGGAATCGCCACCATCCCCTGGGGTTCGATGTAGAGCTGCTCCTGGTGGCCCGACCAGTATTCCCGCTCGACCACGATATCGGCATCGGCAAAGCCCGCCTCGATGGATCCCTTGCGGATGGTCTGTCCGCTGAGTTTTTCCAGCCGGTCGGGACTCTTCTTATAGGTATCCACGACCTCGCGGATGGTTTGGATGGCCGGCTCCTCCTCGATCACCGGCCGGATGCAGGCGGCCGCTTCCCGCGCGAGGCGCCGAGTCGGGGCGGCGACCAGGGCCACCGGTTCCCCGCGATATTGAATGCGGTCATGGGCGATGAACGGCATGTCGCGGCCCATCATATCCACGACATTCTCGCCGGGGATGTCTCCCGGCGTAACCACGCACACGCGGTCGAAGTCAAAGGCGGGATCAAACTCGAGGGACGTCAGGCGGCCCTTCATGACCGGGGACCGTACGACGACGCCGTACCAGCAATCGGGAATGGGAAGGTCATCGGCATATTGCGTGATGCCGCGAACCTTTTCGTCTCCATCCAGCCGGGTTACCCCCTTCCCGACATGGCGGAACATCGTTGTATCAGCAGTCGTCATGAATCACCCCGTACCTGCCCAGTCTACTACCCGCCTTTTCCCCATGCAAATGATTTACCGGGCTGGGTGGTGGAACCGTATTGCCTGATTTACTTACCCGCTGAAACCGCCTACGATTCCACATTGAAGGTGATGCCATGACTGAAATACTGATGCTTGCCGGGCTGGTGGTGCTGATTCTCGCGCTGGCCGTTCTGTTTCGTTTTCTCGGTCGCCGAAAACCCGCGGCCGAGATCTCCATCTTCTCCACCATCCAGCAGTTGAAATCTGTCGGCCATCTCTCTGTCTTCAAGGCGGTGACCAAGGAGATCGTGACCGAGACCGACCACAGTTGGGGGGAATTCGGCAAACGGTATTTGAGCTGGGTGTTGTCGAACCGGAAGATGGCCATGATCTTCGATTTCGAAATCGACTTCCGCTACGATCTGCGGCGTGACGACTTCACCATCGAGGCCGAGGGCGAGGGCTATCGGATCACCGTTCCCCCCTGTTTTCACGAGGTGCACATCCGCGACATCAAGTTCTACGACGAGCAGGGCTCCAAGCTGATGCCGTTTCTCCTGCCCGACCTTCTCAACGGATTTCTCGGCGGACGGTTTTCCGAGGACGAGAAGAACAAGCTGATCGCCGCGGCCAAGGAACATGCCGAGCAGCAGGCCCGCAGCCTGATCGACCAGCTTCAGCCCGAGGTGCAGAATTCCGCGAAGGCGGTCCTCGAATCCATGGCCAAGGCTTTCGGCGTCTCCCGGATCGAGTTCCTCTTCCTCAAGGAGGCGAAGCCGGACATGAATGTCGATTATCCCGAGAAGGCCGCCTGATGCCCGCCTCCCGCAACCGCCAACTCACGCCCGAAGAGGAAATCCGATACCTGCTGGAGATTTACGACAACAGCAGGGACAAAACTCTCAACCACGTCCTTGAGAATTTCACCATTCTCCAGGGCCGGGCCCAGATGCTGATCAGCCTCATCACCATCTGCCTGACCGTGACCGGTTTCTCCGGGCCGACCATCGCCGCCTCCAGCCACTTCTCCCGGTACACCATGATCATGGGGCTCATCTTCGTGCTGGTCTCCGCCATCGTCACCCTCCTCGGCCCCCTCCAGCTCCGCTGGGCCACCCAGTGGCGGTGCGAGGATATTCAGCAATCCCTCGCCAACCTCATCCGCCGACGCAACCAGAGAACCCGCCGCTACCACGCCGCCTTCCTCCTCCTCATCATCGGCCTTTCCGGCTACTGCGCCAGCGTCGTCGGCTACATGCTGCAACTGCCCTGAACGCGGCTTCGCAAATCGGGTGCGTGCCTGCCAACGGCCGCCTGTACCCACACCCTCCCGATGGTTCTCGAATTGACTTCGGGAACCAGCCTGATAGCATGCATGGCAATGAAACGGATCCTGACATGGGTTCGAACGTCGTACACCAGAAGGCGCGCAAAATACCTTGCTGCTTTCGCCAGGCTGGACAAATGCGAGCAGAAGGCGCTGGCATCCCTGCCGCCCCCATTTCTCAAATCGATCGCCTCCGTGGCAAAGCGGTATGCCGCCGCCGGTCACAAGAATGACCAGAAACAATCCTTGGCCGTGGTGTCCCTGCTGTCATCCAAGGAAGAGTTGTCCCGGAAGCTGGCGGCCATGAAGGGGAAAACCCTTGTCGATACAATCAACACCCTTGTCGGATCGCAATCATCCGCGCTGGAGGCAGCTCGGAAGGAAGGCGCTTTTTCACGGGTTTCCAATGCCATCTACGAACAGCTCGAGCCCGCGTTGCGTTCAAAACTTCCGGGTCACTGCACATTGCTGGCTACGTCCTGCCAGGCGGCGCTTGCACACCAGATGGAGAGGGGGTGGATGCCCGATCTCGCCGCCATGATCTTTCTACAGAAATTCGCCGAGTCTCCCCGCTCGTACGTTCATATCGAACCGCAGATCCGCCACGACGTATTCAGCGCAGCCCCCCAGCGGGTGAGTCGTTCCGAGTGCCGGCGCTGATGTGCCTCCGTGGCTCACCGGGGCACGTACCGCACGTTCGATCTTGCTCCCCGTATGCTGATCTCAACGAGTCGTTGGCGGGCTCTTGTACATCTTGACGCCGCAGCGACCGCCCGGCCCCATACCTGCTCGGCCTCGTCTCGACGCCCCTCGTGCCAGGCGATACAACCGCAGCCGACAAGTGCGTCCACATGACACGCCAGAAGCGACGTTTCCCCAACCGTCCCGGAAGCCATGCCTGCATAGAGTTCCCCGGCGCTTGTCAGTCTGCCCGAGAGGTGCTCATATCGTGCCCGGCCGAGATCTGTCAGGACGTTCAGGTGTCGATAGGAAACACGCAGTCGCTGACATCGCTGCAAAAGGTCGTGGATACGGCCTATAGCCGCCATCCCCGCGGACCTGCACCATACAAGGCCGAGAAGCGCCTCGCACTCGAGCCGGCTGTTGGAGAGCGGCCGGATGCTGTAGAGCAATCCTTCAAAATATTCCGCGGCGGCGATCGGCTCCTGATCATCCAGAACTCCGCGTGTATACATCTGCCACCCGTAGGCAATTTCGGCGGCGGCCTTCTCTACCCGAAGCTGCGCGGCATCCGCCAGCGCGATTGCATGCTGCAGGTGAAACGACGATGCCGGGAAATCGAGATCGTCACCACAAATGGAGCCCATCAACCGGTGCGATGCGACCGAGTGCGCTGCATGACCCGCCTTTTCCGAAACAACG
>JAUIHQ010000408.1 GCA_030432155.1 bacterium
CATGCTGCCGGTGGTGTTCCTGCTCGGCGCTGTCACCCTGTCTCGATTTGATCAATGGATCCAGTCGGATGACCGGAAATCGCTTTTCCGGTGGGTCGCCGCCTTGCTGGCGGGGTGGCTTCTCTTCTCGATGATCCATGTACAGGATTCTCAGCAGACCGTGGAGAGCGACCTCGTGCGAGAGGCGGTTACCGCCGCTCGTGCCGGTGATTGGCCGGCCGCCGCCGAGCAATACCGCAAGGCCATTTCCGCGCACCCCGACCGCACGGATCTCTATGGGCCCCTGGGACTTGTTCTGATGGATGGCGGTCGTCCGGAGGAAGCGGCGGCGGCCTTTCAGCAGGCGCTCGATCACGGCCACCGTCTCGCCATTTTCTACCTCGGGCTTGGCCGCGCCCAGTTCTCGATGAACCAGATCGAGGAGGCCAAGGCTGCGTTCCGGAGTGCGGTCGCCCTCGACGACGAATTGCTGGCCGGCCATCTGTTTCTGGGTGAGATTCTGCTGAATGAAGTGAAGCTTCAGGAGGCGGAGCATGCGTTTCTGCGGGCGCTGGAAATCGACCCGGAGCAGGGGGAAGCCCGGGTCGGTCTCGGGTTTGTCTACGTGCGTCTCGGACGGTACGGGGAGGCGGAAAAACTTTTTGTCGAAGTCCTCCAGCGCAACCCCCGCCATCTCGATGCCCAGCGGGGCCTTCGGGTTGTCCAGCGGATCTACCGGCGGCAGACGGACGGTTCCTGATGACGGTATCGCTTGAAGCCGGAAAACCGTTGCGCGCATATACCACGTTTGGCCTTGGCGGACCCTGTCCCATCCTGGCCGATTGCCGTAGCGCAGACGAAGTTCGGGAGGCCGTTCGCGATTTTCTGGCCGCCGACCGGCCCTTTTACCTCATCGGCGGCGGTTCCAATCTGCTCGTGTCGGATGACGGCGTGGATCGCGCGGTGATTCGATATGCAGAGCACCCGGAGGGCTGGTCGCGGGAGGGAGACCACGTTTTCGTGGATGCCGGCGCCGGGCTGGATGTCTTTGCCGCATGGGCGGCCGACGAAGGTTACGGGGGCATCGTCAACTGCTCCGGCATTCCCGGTACCGTGGGGGGGGCGATCGTGGGGAATGCGGGAGCGTTCGGCGAACAGATCGGGGATTGGGTTGAGGAGGTCACGGTACTCGACCGGGCCGGCCGGGACGTCCGGCTGGCCCCCGATGATGTCGGGTTTGCCTACCGCCGCAGTGCGTTGCCGGATCGGGGGGATATCGTGCTTTCCGCCGTCCTCCGTCTTCCCCGAGAGGATCGTGAGGTGTTGCGTGACCGTCGTCATGAGATTCTTGAGCTGCGGCGGGCCCGGCACCCCGACTGGCGGATTGTCCGGACCGCAGGGAGCTTCTTCAAAAATGTGGAACCGAGCTCCCGTGCCGGCCGCCGCCAGGCCACGGGATGGTTTCTCGAGCAGGCGGGCGCGAAGTCCATGCGGGTGGGCGGCGCGCGCACGTTTGAAAAGCATGCCAACATCATCATCGCGGAATCCGGTTGCCGTTCGCGGGATGTCCTGGAACTGGCCGACCGGATGGCCGGGGCGGTGCGGGAGCAATTCGGCCTGACGTTGGAGCGGGAAGTCAGGATCCTTGGGCCGGAAACCGCCGCACGGGAGGAGATCATATCATGACGCAATCTGCACAGCAGGATCGGCTGCCGGTCCGGACCGTCCGGTGGATCGGATCCGGAGTGTTCGAGCTTCAACTGGAGCGGAAGGATCTCCCGTTTTCGCCCGGCGACTGCCTTGCCCTTTATGCGGCCGACGGCCGGGTTTCCAGGCCGTACAGCATTGCGTCCGGAACCGGCGAGGATGTGTTGCGTTTTTTGATCCGCCGGATGCCGGACGGTGTCGTCTCGGGATTCCTGTCGGAGCGGGCTCCCGGCGATGAGGTCAGGGTCAGTCCTCCGTTCGGCTGGTTCCGTCCGGGCGAACACGCGGAGCTGCGTCCTTATGTCTGCATCGCCACCGGCACCGGCATTGCGCCGTTTCTATGCCGCTTGCGCAGTGATTCCGCACGTCCCCCGCATATGATCCTGTATGGTGTCCGGGATGCGGAGGACCTTTACGATCCCGAATGGCTGGCCGCTCAGTGCGATGTCAGGATCGCGGTCTCCCGGGAAGACGCCCCCGGGGTGTATCACGGCCGGGTCACCGGGCTTCTGGATATGCTGCCGGACGGCAAGGATATCGATTACTACCTGTGCGGTCTGGATGCGATGATCGATGAGGTGACCGATCATCTCGAAGGCCGCGGGGTCGCCATTACCCGGATTCATCGCGAGTGTTTCTTTAATGCGTCCATTCCCTAGGTTGCTGCCATGACCGATCCCAGGCTCCATCACATAAACCGTCCGGACTGGCTCCGTACCTCCGCCGGCGATCCCCGCGGTTACATCGATCCGTCCTCCCTGCGCGAGCTGTGGTTTCATACCGGCACCATCTGCAACCTTCGCTGCCCGTTCTGCCTGGAGGGGTCAAAACCCGGCGATAACCGACTCGAACGAATGACCCTGCCGGATGTCGAACCCTTCATGGATGAAGCGGTATCCCTCGGCGTCGAACAGTTTTCCTTCACCGGCGGGGAACCGTTTGTCGTTCCCGACTTTGTCCGCATCCTT
>JAUIHQ010000065.1 GCA_030432155.1 bacterium
GATAGAGGGCGAGTTCGTGTTCCACCGGGATGTCCCTGTCTCCGCTTTCACGCCGTGCAGCATCGACATTGATCAGGATATCGCCGCGCGAGCCCGACAGCCCGGGGGGAGGGGGGTAGGTAAAGGTGATGACGTCGGTGGGGCCGGTATGGTTGAGGTACGCCCGATTGGCCTGCGCCATCGCCCGGTCCCGCACATACATCACGGTCACCGCTTCCCATGCGTCGAGGTCCGCGCCGGCCCGGGTCAGAAAATAGCGAACCTGGTCGGCTACCGATTCCGGATCCACCGTCACCGCCCGCTGGCGGTTGATGACGTCAATCTCCGGCTTCATCACCGGTTTCGGTCTCCGTATCGCGGGCCTTCTCCCGGCTGGTCCGGTAGGCCCGGATGATGCGCTGGACCAGGGGGTGCCGGACCACGTCCGCTTCGTCCAGCTCGATCACCGAGATGCCCCTGACCTTGCGCAGGGTCCGCCGTGCTTCGAGCAATCCGGAAACCTTGTGCGAGGGCAGGTCGATCTGGGTGAGGTCGCCGGTCACCACGCACTTTGAGGCGTGACCGAGCCGGGTCAGGAACATCAGCATCTGTTCCGGTGTCGTGTTCTGGGCTTCATCCAGAATAATAAAGGCGTTGTTCAGCGTCCGGCCCCGCATGTAGGCCAGGGGCGCCACCTCGATGGCGCCGCGCTCGATATGAACCTCAATCTCCGGAGCATCCATCATGTCATAGAGGGCGTCATACAACGGGCGCAGGTAGGGCAGCACCTTTTGTTGCAGGTCGCCGGGCAGATACCCGAGGCTTTCCCCGGCCTCCACCGCGGGGCGGGTGAGGATGATACGGTTGACGTCGCCGGCCAGAAACGCCGAGACCGCCATGGCCATCGCCTGGTAGGTCTTGCCGGTCCCGGCGGGGCCGATGCTGAACACAAGATCATCGCGGCGGATGGCCTCGAAATACCGGAGCTGACCGAAGGTGCGGGGGAATACCGATGGTTTGCCGGGGGCGACATCGATGCGGGTGTTGAACATCGCGGTCAGGTCGACCTCGCGGCCTTCCAGAAACGAGGTCAGGATGAACTGCATCCCCTGCTCACGGATGGAAATTCCCTTGTTGCGGGCCTGGCGGAGCAGCTCGAAGAAACGATGGGCCCGCGCCACCTCCTCCTCGCCGCCTTCGATGGAAAGCCAGGTGTCCCGGGAGGTGAGGGACACACCAAGGGTATGCTCCATCCGCTCCATGACCTCCGGACGGAATCCGGCCAGATCCTGCGCTTCCCGGGGGTTGTCGAATTGAAACGTCTTCTCCGCCATCGGGGAGACTATACGCTATGCCCGGAGCAAGGGAAAGACGTCAGTCTCCCGGGCGGGCCGAACGTCAGCATCATCATCGGGGTGGAGCCCCGGCGGACGCCCGGCGTATATGCGCACGGAATCGGCGCCCGTCCCGCGTGGGTCAGATCGGTGGGTGATGCGGTTGCTCCCCCGGCTTTACCTTCACGCTCCAATCGCCGCTCTCGATGCGCCGTTGCAGCGCGTTGACGACTCGCGGCGTCCAGATGTAGGCGAAAATTCCGAAGGCCAGTCGCACGGTATAGATGATGATGAACATCGCCAGCAATCCCGGGTCGCCCCACTTGATGGGCAGCCAGATGAGGATTAACAGGCATGCATAGAGGACGGCGATGCCGCCTGATTCGAGGAAGAGAAACGTCTCGTCCGGTTTCGAAAAGCGAATGGTGATTGCCTTGATCAGCGAGGAGGTCCAGCGCCATGCCGCATCGACGGAGATCAGGATAAGAAACGATCGGTTCTCGATGACGTCGCGGAACGATGCGATTCCCGTGTGTTCGGTTGCCGCGGCGACGATCGGCAGGAGGAAGAGGGTGGAAACAAATCCGAAGAACAGGATGACTCCCGGGCCGGCTCCTTTGCCATTGTCGGCGCGCTCGCCACTGCCGTCTTCAAGACCGTCGACAATGAGCAGCATCCGGCCGGCGGTGAAATCCCGGCGATGGCTGGCGGTAATCTGGTGTCGCGCGATCGGGTAACGGATGAAATCGCCCATCAGCGTGATCACGGCATCCGCCACCATGAATGCGAGCATGGAGAGCGCGTTCCATCCGAGAAACGCCATCCCGGCGAGGGGAATCGCTCCGGAGATCGCGATGTTAACCGCCCTCGACGTCCCTTCTTTCAGCCCGTAGCGGCGATAGTAGTCGAGAACCTTCGGCCCCTCGTGTTCAGCCCATCGCAGTTCCGCCTTCGATATCTTGATTGCCGCCGACGATTTGCGGGTCTTCTTCATATGAAGGACGGAATCATAGCCGAACCGCGGCCATAGTCGACATTCCTGATCGTCTCGGCTCGTGCGGCTCTACTTTTTTCATCGCATACGACCTGAAAGAACGTATTACCGCGGGGATTGGGAGAATGCCGTTTTTTCGACGTGTGCGGTTCGGGTTAAACTGTAGCCGAATCAACACGAGCCGCCCGGAGAACAGCCCCTACCAAGAGACGCAAGATAAGAGTCATATTCAGGCCGGTTTCGCCTGCAGGGCTTTGAGCAGATCGGTTTCGGTGCAGGGTTTGCTGAGCCGGATACTGATGGTGGACGTGTCGAAGTCGACCGGCGTGAGGCTTGATGATTCACCGCTCATGGTAACGATCGGAATGGCGGTGTTTCGCCGGCGGATTTCCCGGATCAGGTCATAGCCGTTCATCCGCGGCATCGCGAGGTCGGTCACCACCATATGGATCCGCGATTCGTTTGCGGTGTAAGCAGCCAGGGCCTCTTCCCCGTTGGCCGCTTCCACGATTCTGTAGCCGTTTCGTTCCAGCAGGCGCCGGGTCACCCGGCGAACGGTTCTTTCATCATCGACCAGCAGGACGCATTCGCCATGCCCTCGGACCGGTTCGTGCATGTCGGGCTCATGGGACTCTTCCGCCGCCCCTGCGCTTCGGGGAAGGTAGATGTCGAAGGTTGTGCCCTCACCCGGCGAGCTTGCCACCTGGATGAAACCGTGATGGCTGCGGAGAATACCGATCACCGTGGAAAGGCCCAATCCGGTACCGGTGTCGAGATCCTTGGTCGTGAAGAAGGGATCGAAGATATGGTCGATGATATCCGCCGGAATGCCATGACCGGTATCCTGCACGCGGAGTCGGACATGGGGTCCGATGGCGGCTTCAGGCTGGGCGGCGGCCAGTTCGTAATCCACATCAATGTCTTCCACCGAGATCGTGATCTCGCCACCCTCGGGCATGGCGTCCCGCGCGTTCACACACAGGTTGAGCAGCATCTGGTGAATCTGGGTGAGGTTGCCGCGAACATGCAGGCTTTCGTCGGGCATGGTGGCCCGGATGGTGATATTTTTGGGGAAGGTCTCCCGTACCATGCGGATATGTTCCCGCAGGAGTACCGCCAGGCAGACCGGGGCGAAGTCGCCCTCGACGCCGCGGCTGAATGTGAGGAGCTGGCGAATGACCGAAGCCCCGCGGCGTGCGCTGGACTCCATATCGGTGAGCAACCCCTGGAGGTCGGGATCCTGGATGCGGTCGCGGATCATCGGCGCCCCGATGAGGATCGGGGACAGGATGTTGTTGAGGTCATGGGCGACCCCGCCGGCCAGGCGGCCCATGCTTTCCAGCCGCTGTGCGCGGAGGAATTGTTTCTCGAGCGATTTCTGTTCGGAAATGTCGCGGGCGATCCAGAACACAGTGGATTCGGTCAGGGGCGAGATCCGGCCTTCGAACCATACGCTGCGCCCGCCGATCTTCAATTCATACTCACAGATGACGGTTTCCTGACGCCGCAGCGCCTTGCGAATGTTGTCGAGGATGGCATCCGCATCCGCGGCGGGTAGAACGTCGTGCACTTTTCTGCCGATCAGTTCTTCGCTGGGCCGGTACAGGTTATTGGGACTGGTGGGGGCGATCCGGACGTAGGCGCCATCCCGGTCGAGTACAAAGATCACGTCCGACATGGCGGCAAACAGCGAGCGCATTTCCTGTTCGGATGCGATCAGGCTCTCCGCCGATTTCTTCTGCTCGGTGATGTTGTTGAAGATCACGGTGAAATAACCTCGACGGTGGCTGTAGACTGACAGATGCAGCCAGACATCGATGGGAGCGATGTAAGTCTCAAGGGTTTCCGGTTGACCGGTGGATGCCACCTTTCCGTACAGCTCGAACAGCTCCGGATTGGTTTCGGTCAGGCCGGGGAGAACTTCGCTGACCCGGCGGCCGACGACATTCTTCAGACCGGTCAGTTTTTCGAACGCGGGGTTGGTTTCCACATACACCAGATCGACGGGCTTGCCGTCGCGGAAAATCATCCGGCAATAGGCATATCCGTTCACCATGTGATCGAACAGCGAACGATACCGGTTGCGGTGCCGTCGAATCGCCTCCGTCAGCAGAACGGTCAACCCGCCCGCCGCACAAACCACAATCCATTCCGCCAAGTGATCCCCTGACGCGATGTGCATGGAGTTGGCGGGGGCCAGAAGGATATAGGCTGATCCCGCCGCCGCGGCCATGAGCGCCGCCAGGCCCGACAACCAGCCGCCGAGATAGGCGCTGATGATGACGGGGAACAGAAGCACCACAAGGTTGGCCTCATCCGAAGCCGGATCGAAATCCAGCCCGGCTATCACCATCAGGACCAGCACCGTGGCGAATATCGAAAGCAGGCACGTCACCAACAGCCTCGGCCCTTCAGGCAGATAGCTTGAGCGTTCACGCACCCCGGAGGAACCCCGCTCTGATCGATTCTGTTTCATCTTGGCCAATACGACCTGCCTGGTCATCGGGTATCGGAACAGTACCTGGCAACCACTTTATTGATTATACTTATCAATTCGACCCGCTTCCAAACAAAATCCTAACAAAGCCGCCGAATCGGGAAATCCCCTATAACATCCTCGGGTATCCCTGTTCTCGCGCAGATGTTCCCGGCGGAATGCATGATCATGTTTGCGCCAAAGACGGCAGGACGGAATGTCATGCCGCCACGCAGAAGTCCCCCCACGTAAAAACCACACTTCCCGGCCTTTACACCGTCGTTGGATGCCGTTATGTAGTGGGGGCTTGTATCCGCCCGGGCATACTGCGGGGCGGTGGGATTTCAACGGCCGTCCGGCGATCGTTCGGCCATGGTCAAAAGGATGGGATGTTGATGATGAATGCATGGACAACGTGGAAGGGTTTGCTGCTCGCGGCGCTGGTCGCGGTATTCTTGACGGCCTGCGGCGGCGATGACGGGGGCGGGTCGTCGAATTCCGCCCCGGACTTCGGCGATAATGACCCGAATGTGGTCGTGGCCATCGGCGACAGTATTACCGAGGGACGCTGCGTACCCGCCGGCGCTCCCTATCCGTCCCGGGTGGCCGGGTTGACCGGGAAAACCGTCATTAATCAGGGCAAGTGCGGCGAACTGACCAGCGGCGGGGCGGCACGGATCGGCGGGGTTCTCTCGAAGTATAAACCGGGATACGTCCTGATCCTCTACGGAGCGAATGACGCGATCTTCGGGTACGGTACCGATGCCTTCATTGACCGCCTGCGGAGTGTGATCGGTGCGGTCAAGGCCAATAAGTCGGTCGCCATTGTCGGCACGGTGCTTCCGATGTACGACAGCCATGCATATGCCGAAGGCCGGGCCGCCGATTATAGCAGCGCCATCCGCTCCCTCGCCAGGGAAATGAATGTCCGCCTTGCTGACGTCCGCAAAGAGTTCGGTTCGGAACGTTCGTTCCTCCTGGAGGACGGGCTCCATCCGTCGGACTCCGGCAACCAGCTCCTCGCCTTCACGTTTGAAGACGACATCTGATCGCATGGCTGCCCGCTCCTTCAAGTTGAGTCCGCGATGAACCCCGCATCGGTCATCGCGGTTGCGAACCAGAAGGGCGGCGTCGGAAAAACCACCACCGCGGTGAACCTCGCCGCCTGCCTTGCCGAGCGGGGCCGGCGAACGCTGCTGATCGATCTCGACCCCCAGGCCAACGCGACCAGCGGCCTCGGGCTGCCCAAACAACCCGGCGCCAGCCTGTATCCCTCGCTGATCGCCGGCCGTCCGGCCGGGGAATCGGTCCAGACCACCGCGTTCAAGAACCTCGACATCATTCCCTCGGAGATCGACCTTGCCGGAACCGAGGTGGAAATCGCCCGCATGGATGACTATCTCCATCGGCTTCGCGGCGTGATCGGAGGGCTGGTTCGGGACGGTGGGTACCGGTACGTGATCATGGACTGCTCACCTTCACTCGGTATTCTCACCATGAACGTTCTCACTGCGGCCGATTCAGTGGTCATACCCATCCAGTGCGAATATTATGCGCTGGAAGGCCTGAGCGTGATGACCACCCTTATCGACCAGTTGCGGACCAGCGGCACCAACCCCGGCCTCGTCATGGAAGGCATCCTGATGACGATGTATGACATGCGGACCAACCTGTCCCAGCAGGTCGTCCAGGAAGTGATCAACCACTACGGCGACAAGGTCTATGAAACGCTGATTCCCCGAAATGTGCGCCTTGGCGAAGCCCCGAGCTTCGGCAAGCCGGTCATTCACTACAACACCTATTGCACCGGGGCCGCGGCCTACCGCCAGTTCACCCGGGAATTTCTCGAACGGCGAAACGAGTCGGAGCGATCGACGCTGGAGCTGAAGCCGCGGGATGATGTCAGCGCCGGCCTCTCGTTTGTGCCGTCATCTTCCCCTTCCGTGCCGGCTCCGGCCATGGAGGAGGCGGGCCATGAATGAGAAGGAAGGCCCGAGGCTGGGCCGCGGGCTCAACGACATGCTCGGCGAGGCTTCGCTGATCCGGGCCGGTACCGGAAGCCGTCCCTCCGGCGGCGGGTACATTCTCGCGCCGGTCGAGGCCCTGGAACCCGCACCATGGATGGAGAAAGCGGGGCCGGATCTCAGCCGGGTCGAGCGGCTCGCCGAATCGGTCCGCAGTCACGGGGTGCTCGAGCCGGTGCTGATCCGGAAGTCCGGGGATGACCGGTATGTGCTTCTCCACGGTCACACCCGGTTTACCGCAGCCTGCCGGGCCGGTTTCACCGCCGTACCCGCCCGGGTGGTCGAGTTGGATGACAAGGATGCCATTCTTCTGTATGCCGAAGAGCGGTTGTCCCAGGGTGCAGACGAGGATGTTCGGAACGCCATCCGCTCGTACATGACCGAGAATCAACTGTGGCCCGCCGACGAGGTGGAACGCCTGGTGCCGCCGCTGCCGACGCCTGAGCCGGTCCCGGCAACCGCGGCGGAAGCCGAAACGGCCGATCATGCCGCCCGAGATCATCATGCCGTACTCGTGTTCGCCTTGCTTGCCCTGTTCTTCCTCATCACCACCGTGCTTCTGTTTTTCCGGACCCCCGAACCGTTTGCCGGTGAGGCCGCGGCGGTTGCCGACATCGGGGAAGCCGCGGAGGGTATCGATGGACAGTGGGCGTGGATGCGGTCGTTCGGTCTTCCCGGTGCATCGGCTGAGGCCGGACCGGGGGTCCTGACCCTGGTGTGCGGCAAATCACTGTTTGAGGACCAGGCATTGAGCCCCGAAGGCCGGGCGTTTGCCGGGATTCTGGCCGAGCGAATGGCCGACCGGCCGGAACCGCTTGCCGCGACCCTGACCGGGGAAGGTCCGGAGGGCATCGCCCGCGCGGCATCGCTGCTGTCCGTGGTGCATGCGGTACGTCCCGAGCTCCGTTCCCGCTTGAGTATGCAGGCGGGTGACGACAGCCGCCACAATGGTTCGGTCACCGTGATGTTGGCCCGGGAGGAGCGTTGACCGACCGGAAGATCGTGTTGATTACCGGGTGTACCCGGGGATGCGGCCGTGCCCTCGCCGGCTGGTTCCGCGAGCAGGGGTGGACGGTGGCCGGTTGCGGCCGGAATGCGGGCCAGGTGCGCGAGCTGCAGGAAACCTTCGGCCGGCCCCATGCCTTCTGCGCGGTGGATGTTGCTGTTGATGACGAGGTGTCCACATGGATCGGGAACGTGGTCAACGGCGTGGGAACCCCGGATCTTGTCATCAACAACGCCGCCCTGATCAATCCCGACAAGCATCTGTGGGAAATGCCGGCAGGAGAGTTCGACCCGGTGATTGACGTCAACATCAAGGGTACGGTCAACGTGATCCGTCACATCGTCCCCGCCATGATCGGCAAGGGCTCGGGGGTGATCGCCAACATCAGCTCCGGCTGGGGCCGTTCCGTCTCCCCGAGGGTCGCTCCCTATTGCGCAACCAAGTGGGCGATCGAGGGCTTGACCCGGGCCCTCGCCGAGGAGCTGCCCCCCGGCCTCGCCGCCGTGGCGGTCAACCCCGGGATTATCGATACCGACATGCTGCGGTCCTGCTGGGCGGACGAAGCCGGCGCCTTCCCCGGTCCCGAAGCATGGGTCCAGCAAGCCGGCCCCTTCTTCGCCCGCCTCACCCCCGCCGCCAACGGATCCTCCCTCTCCGTTCCCGGCTGAACTCCCACAAAACCAGGCCCGGATCGGACTATTGACGACGTGACCCTGTTCCGGGTATCTCCTTCGCGCGAAACAAGGAGACGGATCATGATGCGGCGGTTGATGGCGTTGGGGGTCGTAGGACTGTGGGTCGTGGGCGCAATCGGCGAGGTTGTCGTAGACGGGGTGCATGACAACGGGGTTCTGACCTGGTCCGCACCGGTGAACCCCGCTGCACGATATGATATCGAGTGGGCCTATGATGCCGGCGGGCCGTGGCACAGGACCTTTCAGAATCTTCAACATATTGACGCCTTCAACGATACCCAATTCGTCGCCCGTGTTCCGATGTTCTTCCGTGCCGTACAGTCCACCGGGCCGGTCCCGCTCGGAATGGCATACATCGAGGGAGGTGACTCCCGGCTCGGGCAGGATGGCTTTGCCGACCCGGGTTTCACCAATTACATCAGCCCTTTCTGGATCGACCGTACCGAGATCACGCTGGACCTGTGGAACAATGTATTCCAATGGGCGATCACCAACGGATACCAGTTCGACAATCCGGGATTCGGCGTATCCAACCGCCACCCGGTGATTGATGTAAGCTGGTACGATGCAGTCAAGTGGTGCAACGCCCGCAGCGAACGGGAAGGGTTGAACCTGGTGTACTTCTCCGGGCTCTTTGCCTATAAAACCGGCCAACTTGCCTCGGTTACCATGATCCACAACCGGAATGGATACCGCCTGCCCACGAATGCGGAGTGGGAAAAGGCGGCACGCGGAGGACGGGAAGGCTATCGATTCCCGGGAGGCGCCACGACCATCGGTTTCGAACAGGCAAACTACAAGGGGGCAACGAATGTGTATTCCTATGATCTGGCCTCGACCAACGACTTCCACCCCGCCGCAGTCGATGGAGATTTCCCGTACACCCTGCCCGTCGGATTCTTCCCGCCGAATGAATTCGGATTGTACGATATGGCCGGAAATGTGGATGAGTGGCTGTGGGATCCAGGGGGCGCCCGCATCACCACCTATGCGGTCAACCCCACCGGCAACACCAACACCGCCCTGCGCCTGTACCGCGGAGGATCCTGGCGATACGAGGCGGAATACCTTCGCCTGATCAATGAACCGGCGTTTCAGGCCGCTCCCACGAGTACCTTTGCCGCCGCCGGCACCATGGGTTTTCGCACCGTGCGTTCGGACTGGTAATATCAAATACCAATACGTAAAGGTACCAGCGTGATGAGTGAAGATCCGTGGTTCTCGTCAGGTCGGGTGTAATCGGCCCCCCAACCCCGCATCAGAAGTTCGGCCCGCAGGCCAGTCTCAACCCCACATCCGGTCGGCGTGCGTCGGGATCGAGGGCGCCCCGGTAGGGTGGGCGGTGGTAGCGCAGGTCGACGTTCCAGGCGCCGCCGCGGATTACACATGCGGTGCCCCGGGGCGGGCCTCGGGGATCGACGGGAAGGCCGCCGGGGTAGGGGGCGTAGTAGTCGTCACACCATTCCCAGACCCCGCCCAGCAAACCCCGGAGGCCCCAGTCATCGGGCGGATGCATGCCTGCATCGGGGGGGCGGCCCTGCTCGCCCGACAGCAACCGGTAGCGGTCAGCCGACTGTCCTCCCTTGGCCGCAAACTCCCACTCCGCCTCGGTGGGCAACCGGAAGCCCTGAAGGGCAAACTGCAGATTCAGCCGGCGAATGAATTCATCGCAATCGTTCCAGCTCACATGCACCACCGGTTTGTCCGGATCATCATACGGCGCGGGATTGCCGTGAACGATGGTTTCCCATTGATGCTGGGTAACCTCGGTCCGGGATAGCCATACCCCGTCCCGGAGCCGGACCGGGGTCAGGGTTTCATCATCGTCCCGCAACGGTTCGTCATGCGGGGAACCGATCTCGAAGGTCTGTTGTCCCCGGTTGCGCTCCCGCCACCAAGGAGAGACGGTAGGGGGAATCCAGATCATGTCGATGGCGCTGTCATGCTCCAGTCGGACCTTCCACACCGCCAACGGTTGCGGCGGATCGACCACCAGATGGTTCTCCAGTTGCTCCACACGTTTGGCGAATGCCGGCCAGTCATCGTCGATCAGGTCGACCGCGCGGTCGAACGCGCGTACATCGAACGGATAGGCCAATTCATGGCACAGGCTGGCCGCTTCGACCTTGTATATGGTCACCGGTGACCGGAACACCCCTTCCCGGTTCAGTCCTTCCGTCCACTGATAAAGGGCATACCCGTATTTGCGCAGATCGAAGTCGATCCGGGCATGGGCCTCCACCACCAGGCCGGTCCGGCCGGGATACACGTGAAGCTCCGGCCTTCCCGAGCGCGCGAGCACAAGATCCCGGTCCACCGCGTGAATGGACGCGCGGTTTTGCTGAACCCACGTTCGAAAACCCGGGTCGGCACGGACATCGTAAGGGGCCGCCGTCGCCGGCCATACCATGACGGCCGCGAGCATGAGCCATACCGCCCCGAGCTTCACGGCACCACCTCCCGGAACCCGCGAGACCGGCTGTAGTCGGCAAGTCGCTCCCCGTTGTCGGCGCGGCGGATCCGGAGGTTAGCCGCGCGGCCGCCGCTCTTAAGGGTGCAGTACAGGGATAGCATCCGGGTTTTGCCTTCCCGTGCCACCGGGACATCCGCCAGCCACGCGTCGGGATGCACCTTCGCTTCGCGGGACGACACCGAAATCGATTCGACATATCCGCTTCGCATCAACCGCGCAACTTCGTTGAGGATGACGGCGAGATCTGTCTCGTCGGGTCGGATGACCGCATATCGCGAGATCCACCCCATGCCTCTCGCCGCTTCCGGGGAGGCGGCGATCAGGATCCACTCGCCCTCGGTCCGGATTTCATAAACCCGGTCCCCTTTATACAGCCGCCGCTCGGGCATGTTGCCGAAGGCAAGTCCCGGTCCCCAGCGCAGGGCTTCAAGGTCGGCCCGCATGATCCTCATGGCCCACGGCCCGCTGTCTTCGCGGCGGAGCTCCAGCAGTTTTTCCGGGGCCGGCGGGTTTGCATGTCCGGCTTCTCCCTCAGGCGACGGGGTATCGATACGTTTGCTGACGGCTTCAACGAATGTCCGTTTATCGATTCGCTCGAGTGTAGCGGTCGCGATGTCCTGCACCGGGATGGTCATGAAACGGTTGCTGGCCACGATCCGGACATTCACGTCATCCTGTTCGCGGTAGTAGCCCCAGTAGGATGTACCGCCGGTGGTCTGAATCTCCATGTATTCGCCGGGACGGGGAGGGGCGAATACCTGTTCCAATGGAGAGGGTGGAGGCGCCTCGACGATCTGTGTTTCCACCGAACCGGAAGCGGGCGTCTCCGGCGCCGGCGCCGCGTCCGATTTCGGCGGTTCCCGCACCGGCGGAGGCGGCAGCCCGTCACAGCCGGTAAGGATGGCCAGCATGCCGGCCGCCGGCAGGACAATCAGGATGGTTGACGTCCGCGGTTTCATCGCTGCCCGCATCCTATCAGCATGTTCGTGCCGGGTCATGGCCAAACCTGCGATGGGAAATGTTCTCGAAAAAAGAACGGAACCCGATGAAACTGCACGGCATGACAACCAAATCCTATCGAACCGGCATGGATGTGTTGCTGGACCGACATCTTGAATGGATCGAGGGCCGTCGAGTCGGCCTTGTCGCCCACCCGGCGAGTATTTGCGAGGGCGGGGTCCATGCCGCGGAACGGCTGCATCAGCATCCCGATTTCGAACTCACCGCGTTGTTCAGTCCCGAGCATGGGTACTTCGGCCAGGCGCCGGCCGGGGAGCTGATTCCCCGGCAGTTGCACCCGGCCTGGGACATCCCGGTGCATTCGCTGTACGGCAAGGACCGGATCCCGTCGCGCGAACAACTGGAGGATCTCGATACCATCATCGTCGATCTCCAGGATTTGTCGGTTCGTTGCTACACCTACGCATCCACGCTCCGGAATATCCTTGAGGCGGCGGACGGGGCGGGCGTTTCGGTCGTGGTGGCCGACCGGATGACGCCGCTGGCCGGGGTGGTGGACGGTCCTCAGTTGGACCCGGATCTCGAAAGTTTTGTCGGCAGCATCCATACTCCCCTGGTGTATGGCATGACCCAGGCGGAAACCGCGGCGTTTCTGCGGCGCGAGCTCGGGCTGGGGGTTGAACTGCACCTTGCCCCGGTGGAGGGTTGGCCGCGGGGTGAGGTGTCTCCACGTCCTGCGATGTGGCGTCCGCCCTCGCCCGGCATACGCCGCGTTCACACCGCCCTCTGCTATCCGGTCACGGTCGGATTCGAAGCCCTGCCGTCGGTATGGTACGGGCAGGGGAGCGGGGAACCGTTTGAATGCATCGCGTCCTCCCATCTTCATGACGCCCGGGAGTTGTGCCGGCTTCTGCAGGAACAGGGATTGGAAGGAATCGCGTTTCATCCCGACTGGTTCATGAGCAATCACGAACCGGTCGGCGGGGTCCGGCTCTCGGTGACCGATCCCCGGACATATCGTCCCGTGGTATCGGCCGTGGCCCTGCTGTGGTGTCTTCAGGAATTCATGGGATCGGATGAATTATGGCATCACAGAGATTCGCGGGAGGCCTTCTTTGACCAATTGATGGGAACGGATCGTGTCCGGCTGGATCTGCAGACGGGACTGGAGTGGCGGGAGGTTGTCGAAAGCTGGGACTTTACCGGGTTCCTGCGTGATCGCGATCACGTCCGGCTGTATCCGGATTGACATGACCGATGTTCCGAAACGTGCAGTGGTGCTGGCGGCCGGTTTCGGCTCGCGGCTCGAGCCCTTGACCCGCCTCCGGCCGAAACCTCTGTTCCCGGTCTGGGGCCGGACCATGCTGGACCACGTCCTCGACCGTCTTGCGTCCTGGGGGGTGAGGGACGTACTGATCAATCTTCATCATCACCCTGATCCGATCCTTGCCCATGTGCGCCGCCGTAAACCGGACCGCCTGCGGGTGAGCCTGGTGTATGAGCCGGAGATTCTCGGAACGGGGGGTGCGCTGGTCAATGCGGCGTGGTTTGTGGCCGGCGGACCGTGCTGGCTGGTGAACGCGGATGTCCTGATGGAGGTGGAACCCCGCCCGCTGGTCCGGGCGTTCCGGGATCCCGGGGTGATCGCCTCGGCCTGGGTGACGCCCGAAGCCGGCCCGCGCACGGTGGATGTTTCTCGGGGTGTTATCACGTCTTTTCGTTCCCGGACCGCGGGTGCGTCGGGCACGGCCACCTTCTGCGGTCTCCAGATCATATCGCCGGACCTTCTGCGGTATCTTCCTGCCCGTGGGTTTTCAACTGTGATCGACGGATATGAACGGGCAATGAAGGCCGGTCGAACGGTGCGTGCGGTGGAGATCAAGGAATCCATCTGGCATGACATCGGTACACTCGACCAGTACCTCGACGCCCACCGCCGGTTTCGCTACCGAAAAAGAGATCGCCGCTTCGCCCGGGCTTGGTCGCCCGGCTTCACCGCGCCGGAGAACCATGTGTCATGCCGTGATACCGTGATGTGGGAGGGCGCATCGGCGGATGCGGGTACATTTGACCAGGCGGTGATCGCGACCCGCGTGCCCCCCGGCCTCCATGGCGCGGGGATGTTCATGGCTGCGGCGGATGTCCTCAACCGGGATGAGCGGGCGCTGCTTCAAGCTGCCGGAATGACCGTGGATGCATCAACCGGACTGCAGGCCTTTGCCCGGCGCGGTTCGGAGCGACAGTATGTGAGGGTGCGTCGCGGCGCCCGGTCGGTCATGCTGTTGCGGGTTTCGACCCGCCGCGTGACCCAGTATTTGGGCAGCATGTATCCGGCACCACCCGGTCCCAGCACATACATGGCGATCGTCTGGGTATCCAGTTCGGCGTCGCCGTTGGATTTCAGCATCAACAGATAGACCACGCCGGCGATCAACCCAAGGATCCCCAGTGCGAACTGGGCCAGGTTGAACATGCGCACAGC
>JAUIHQ010000066.1 GCA_030432155.1 bacterium
TTTGGCTTGGAAGATATATGGCGCATCCGGAACCTGTCGATCGAGGTGGACGCCGATCCGATTCCGCCGCCGGTCATCGACGCCGCCGCGATCGGATCGGCCGGCATCCCGACCTTCGTCTTCACCAACCTCCCCGGCGCTCCGTTCACCGTCTTCGCCGCCACCAACCTGACCATGCCGCTGCATGAATGGATGCTCCTCGGACCCGCCGCCGAGAACCCGCCCGGAGCCTTCCAGTTCACTGACCCTCAGGCCACGAACCATCCGCTGAGGTTCTACAACATTCGCAGCCCCTAGCGGATAGGCGTCAGTTTCCCTTATCTGGAGCATCTCTGTCCCTTATCCTTCTTCTCCTTTTGCACACTTATTGAGCTTGATAATGGATTAGAAGGCTCGTTATTGTGATTAAGAAGTTAAATCATCACAAGGTTTCGGCTTATTCTACTTCATCACATACCATGAAACGCAATGAGACGGGTCGATACAGGGCTATTTCGGCCACCGGGGAGGATTGTCGGGCGTTTATTCCGGATCCTCTTCCTCCGAGGCCTTCCCTCGCGATAGGGCCGGCGCTGCGCGAGAAGCTGGACGGGGCGTTGCTGGCACTTGGGCGGCTGGACAGTGTGACAACCTTGCTGCCCGACCCGTCGCTGTTTCTCTACATGTATGTGCGCAAGGAGGCGGTTCTGTCTTCGCAGATCGAGGGGACGCAGTCTTCGTTGTCCGACCTTCTTCTGTTTGAACTCGACCAGGCACCGGGCGCCCCGCTTGAAGATGTCCATGAGGTATCGAACTACGTCGCGGCGCTGCATCACGGGATCCGGCGTTTTCGCGAGGGATTCCCCCTGAGTCTGCGGTTGATTCGCGAGATTCACGAGATTCTGCTGCAGTCCGGGAGAGGCGAGGGCAAAGAACCCGGCGAGTTCCGGCGCACGCAGAACTGGATCGGCGGTACGCGGCCGGGCAATGCCTTGTTTGTTCCGCCGCCGCCCGACGAGGTCATGGCCTGTATGGGGGCTCTGGAAAAATTCCTGCACGACGATCCCGAATCCGTTCCTCCGCTGCTCAAGGCCGCCCTTGCTCACGTGCAATTCGAGACGATTCATCCGTTTCTTGACGGCAACGGACGTGTCGGGCGCCTGCTCATCTCGTTCATCCTCTTCTCCGAAGGCGTGCTCTCGGAGCCCCTGCTGTATCTGAGTCTCTACTTCAAGAAGAACCGTCAGCGGTATTACGACCTGCTGCAGGAAGTCCGGACCACCGGCGATTGGGAGGCGTGGCTCGATTTCTTTGCCGACGCGGTGAGCGAGACGGCTGCCGACGCCGTGGAGACTGTCCGGTCGCTGAACCGGATGGGACAAGAGCATCATGCGCGGCTTCAGGCAAGCGGCCGAAGGGCAGGCTCGCTTGTCCGGGTTCACGGCGTCCTGATGCGGGCGCCGGTCGTCAATATCGGCCGGGTGGCGGACGACACCGGACTTACCCACCAGACGGTATCGCGATGCATGGCCCAGCTCGAGGATTTCGACCTCGTCCGGGAAATCACCGGTAAGAAGCGCAACCGCGTCTTCGCCTATATCCCGTACCTGACTGTCCTGAACCAGGGAACGTGACGCAGCAGTCCGCGCAGAACCCTTGCCCTGAATACCCTCATCCTTGCGCCCCGGCGGAAAAAAGGGTGGCGGTGGATTCCCGGTTTCGGGTATAGGGCGCGTGAGCATACTGGTGGCGGAGGCGCCGGTCGGGTTCGGGAGATCGAGGAGGTCATTCATGAACACTGCGTTTAAGGCATGGATGCGCACACTGCGGTGCGTTGCGGTTTGTGCGGGTGTGGCGGCGGGTCTTGCCGCGGGCGAGGCCCGGGCCGGGACCCTGATCGTCATCACCAACGATGTGACCGGGCACGGTGAATTCATCACGCCGCCCGGGGTCACCAGCCTGACCGTGGAGATCTGGGGCGGCGGCGGATGGGGCTCTAGTGGCACCGAGACGCTCGGCGGCGGGGGCGGGGGCGGCGGAGCGTATGTTCAGTCGGTTTTTTCTACCACACCCGGCTCAACCAATGTGTTCGTCATCGGGGGGCGGCGATGGGTCTCTCCCGTAGACGCAGAGTGTACGTTTCGCTACCGGCTGCATCTCGACGGGACGATCACGGAGAATATAGATGGATGTGATACCAACGGGCTGGACGATGTATTCGATACGGATAGCCTTTTTGTTCCTGTTGGCGGCGGCACGTTTATGTGGGCCGATGGGGGCTCGCCTTCCATCAGTTCCACGGGTGGCGAGGGCGGTCAGGCATCGAATTGCTACGGAAACGTGATCTTTGCCGGAGGCAACGGCGGCGACGGCACGCAATATGGCGGTGGTGGCGGCGGGTCGGCCTGGGCCACCAGCAACGGGATGGATGCCGTGGGCGTCATTTTCGGGGAGGGGGAGGGTGCGGGCGGGTACGGCGGTTTTCTGTATTCCGCGCAGCCCGGCGTTGCTCCCGGCGGCGGCGGGGGCGGGGCCTCCATCCACCTCCCGATTGAATTCGGAATCGGAGCGCCAGGCCGACTGGTGCTCACCATGATCCAGTCGGAAACTCCCGTCCTGATTCTCCCGCCCAATACCTCGGTGCCCTGTCATGATCGCACCAACCTCGCGGTGACCGGGACGGCGAGTGCAATCGACGACGACGATGAGCCCGGCATGATCTCCGTGACCTTCACCGACGCGGTCTCGGGAGATTGCGGGGAGACCGTGCAGCGCACATGGACCGCCACCGACACCTCCGGAAACGCAACCTCCGCGGTCCAGCTCATCCAACTGGATGCGGACGACCTGATCCCCCCGGTCTGGCCGGAGACGTTGTACCTCGATACCAACGGGATTCATGCGCAGTTGGTCACGGCGATCACGAATCATCTTGCCGCAGCCTGCGGCAATCCCGCTTTTCTCGGCTTGAGCACATTCGTCTTCGATTGCTCGGATCTTGGATCCAATCAGGTGGTGGTAAGCTACTTCAAGACCTGTATCCTTCCCCCGGCGCCGCGCTCGGAAACCACGACCGTGGTCGTGGCGGATGGGACAGTCCCCACCGTGCGCCCGCAGAACGTGGTGGTTTCGGTGGCAACGGGTGCGGTCACGGTATCGGCGAGTTTGCTCACGCCCCCGGTAGCGTCGGACAATTGCGTTCCGCTGGTGGAGCCGTTCGGCCCGTTCGTATTCACAACCAACCATGTGGGCACCAACACCCGACCGCTGGTCGTTTACGATTCCGCCGGGAACCGCACCACCGGGCAGGTGTCCGTGGTGGTGGTGGACGACCGGATTCATGGGGTGACATCCTCGGAAACCGGGATCGTGATCGAGGTCCGGTCCGGCCCGGGCCTCACCTCGGTGGTCGAAGGTTTACCGCAGCCCGAAGGGACATGGACCGGATTGGCCACCGGCCCGTCCCCGTCTCAGGTGGAACAACTCCTGATGGACCTGCCGGAGGACGCAGGCAACCATGGCATCTACCGGGTGCTCTTCACGACCCAGCCTGAATTCTGATGCATGGCCGGCCAACAGGCGCCGCTCACGAAGCCATAGAGGCCAACCTTATTCTAATCCGGATATTGCACGAGTGGATGGGCGGAACTATTTTCCTTTCCATGAAGTTCCGTGCCTTCCGTGGTTGCAGATTTATCTTCGTATTCAATCGATCGAGTCATCTCGGCTCGCGAGCCGCTCGCCCTCCCGGGTTTGTTCGTCATGGGTGGGATGGGGGATAACTGAAGGATCCAGCCCTCCACCGCCTAACAGTCACGGGGGGGGGGCGAGCATACAATTGACACCCTATGTATTCTAATGTATTCTCCTAGAAGGAAATACATGCGAGGTATAGTATGTCAAAGATCGTTACCCTGAGACTGCCCGAGGAGACGTACGAGCGTTTCCGCACGCTCGCCCAGCGTGAGAATCGACCTCTCTCGAATTTCATCGAGACCGCCGCCTCTCGCTATGTCGAGACCGAACAGTTCGTGGATGACTTCGAAATGGCTCAGATCGAAGCCGACGCCGATCTGAAGCGGAGTCTGAAACGCGGGATCAAGGACGCCAAGGCAGGACGCGGACGCTTTGTCTGAGTTTCGGATATTCGAGACCGATGAGTTCCGGAAGAGCCTCGACAAGCTCCCGACAGGGGTTTCTCGTTTCGTCCGGAAGAAGCTGATCGAGTATGTCTATCCCCAACTGCGAAAAGATCCTTTTCTTGGGCCCAATATCAAGAAACTCAAGGGATACGATCCCGCCACGTGGCGGTATCGTATCGGCAAGTTTCGGGTGTTCTTCATGGTCGACCAGGCTGAACACATTATCTTTATGCTTTCACTCGATGACCGGCGCGACGCATACAGATGATGTGCGGTCAACAAGCCACACCCTAAGGGCCATGCCTTACATGTTTACTGTGGACCGCCCGTTGAAGCCTTGGAAATGGCGACGTCCCATCCGTGAAGTTCCGTGCCTTCCGTGGTTGCAGATTTATCTTCGTATTCAATCGATCGAGTCGTCTCGGCTCGCGGGCCGCTCGCCCTCCCGGGCGGTTTGCCATGGGCGGGAAGGGGGGGGGATTTACGGCCGTGAAATGCGTATGCGGTTGTAGCTTTCGGCGGGGAACGGCTGGGGGGCGGCAAATTGTACCCGGCTGTCGAGATGCAGAGGGTCGGCGGTCTGCGCAGTGGCCCAGACGGATGTGAAGTCGTTGCGCTCTTCGACGGCATAGATACGACCCGCCCGCCCGTCGGTTGAATACAACGGGCCGTCCTCGGACCACTCAACCTCCACGAGGGGATACTCGGCCGAGTCCATGGGATCGGTGAGGGCGATAAACTCTTCGGTATTGTTGTAGGCATCACCGTCGGGATTGGCATCGGCCCCGCCCACCGCCGGATTCGCGGCATTCGTGCCGAACGAAATCTCCGTCCATCGCTCGAACGGCGAAGGCAGGGCGACGGGGACGCCGCTTTCCGTGAGTACGAACTGATCAAATACCGTCGTCCGGCTGTTTCCGCTGAAGGTGGCATGCATCAGGCCCACCTGGAGCGGCAGGCCGATCATGTCCGAACGGCTCACGCTGTCGAACAATTCCCATGCGTCGGACTCGGAAGCCCGTTCATAAGCAGAAAAGGTATTGCCGGAACGCTCGAGCGCGATATGGCGCTTTCGGGGCGTTCCGAACGGAGAGGTCGCATTGCCGGTGCTTCCGTTGTCAACGGAGCGCAGATAGTTTCCCCATCCGAACTGATCAAACGCCGCCCAGATGACGTAATCCTCACCTGCGCCGCCGGCCGCCGGATCCTCAATCCTGGCCATGATCCCGGCGAAATTGTACGCGGCAACCTGGTGGGAAACGATGTCGACCTCCGCACGGAAGTCGCCATTGACCGAACGGTACAGGAAAAATCCGTCGTCGTTGTTGTTTTCCCAATCGGTCGCCCGGGTGGTCACGACGAGCTGGCCGGTGCTGCCGCCGGTGGCCAGGGCGACCAGGGTGGTCCCGGCGCCGTTCGATCCCAGTGCGAGGTTGGTGATGGATCCCGCCATGGTATAGACCCCGTCCCAGTCCCCCGGCCCCTCGGTCAGAAAGTTGTGGGCGGTGCTGAAGTCGCTGGTGGCGGTAATCGACCGGGGCAGTTCGGTTCCCGTCTCGAGTTGGTTCTGAAAGGTTGCATCAACCGTATCCAGAAACAGTCCCTGGAACCGTCCCGCTGCCATGGCGGGCATTGTTACCTCGAACGTGTGGGATGTTTCGGCCGGCAGCCACGACACGTCGGTATACCATCCGACAAATGTGCGATGGACAAGGGACGTGGAAATGCTTGTGTAGGCCCGGGTCAGGGTCTGGGTCTCCCCGTTGATGGTCAGTTTCACATCAAAGGTATCCGCGGGGTCCGCGATATGAACAAACAGGAGGAGCTGATCGGATCTGAGCCAGGGTGCACGCTGTTCCTGCTCGGTATAGGTCACCGGCCATTGGTTGGTCCGGTCGGCAATCTGTTCGACAACCGCCTGCGGTATGACGGCTTCCGCGGTGAAGGCGCCGCCGGTGAAATCCGGATCATACTCACCGATCTGCTGTCGTCGGCCGAATGGTTCACCCGGGAAACGCACCGGAACCGTCACGGTATCACCGTCCTGAAGAAACCGGCATTCCACGCCGTTGACGACGACCTGGCTGATGGATGCGGAGTCGGCGAGCAGGACATGAAGGTTGATCTCGTCGCCGGGCTCGCCGGATACATCGGTGATGTGCAATCGATCATCCACTTTGACCACATACCCCAGGCGGTTGAACAGCAGAGGCCGTGCGGCCGGTACCGGTGCGACTTCCAGCACCATGCATTCCTTGCCCGGCATGTCGAGCTCGACCACGTCGCCGTACATCCAGACCGGCTTGTCGGAAGGTGCGATCAGCTTGCCCTTCTCATCATCCGGATACAATTGCCGCAACGTCACCGGCCCGGCCGCATCGAACCCGATCGACTCATTCATGGCGAATACCGCGGGCCGGATCCGGTAGTTGGGGTTGAACAGGAAGATGAATCCCTCGCCGCCGGTCAGGGCCGCCGTGCCGTCCACCTTGCCGACCTGCGGCGGGTGGATGATGGGGCGCAGGTGGGAAAGAACGTCGAAATGTTCATCCGTCCAGTCCAGCCAGTCCCGCACCCAGGTCTGCATGTCGGTTGTGAACGCGGCAAATTCATTGGTGTCACGGGCGGGAAGGAAATTCACCACATGATTCATCGGCGCGGTGCCGATGGACGAAAGAACCGAGTATTTGAACCCGAGAAAATCGAAATCGGCGGGGCGGAAGCGGTCGCGGCGGGTGGTCAGGTTGTCATCCCGGCGGGGGGTCTGGTGGCTCATGTATCCCGGCATCAGTTCGATGGGGCACATGTCCTCGGTGAACAATTCCCAGGCAACGCGGCGCTGGAAATCCGCTGCCGAGCGACTCCAGTGGAGATCGGGAAAGGCATCGAAACTTTCCGGCTGTTCGTCGGACAACAGGGGATGGGGATAATTGCCGGCCAGCCATGTCCATGCCCCGGTGGCATGATAAGCCTGACGTCCATCGATGACGATGCCCGGTACACGGCGGCGCAGTTCTTCCAGAACGCGGCGGCACCCGTACCACTGGGCGTACCGACTGCTCGGTGCGTCGTTATAGTGGATAAACCAGTGATCGAAGCTGTACCCGCCGATGCCGGTAGCATGGTAGAAGGCCTCCAGTTTATCGACCAGCCAGTCCTGGAAACTCCGCTGCCCGGTATCAGCCAATCCGCGCGGCCAGTCGGTCCATGCGGGGTTTTGCGCAAACGGCAGGGTCGGGAAAACATAGGCGAGCAATTTCACGCCCCGGCTCTCGGCGTAGTTGACCATTTCAACCACTTCGGCGGGCAGAGGATCGACGCCCGGCGTCCATTCGTCTTTCCGGACTTTCTGGCCGAGGTTCAGCCAGAGGAGGTCTTCCCATCCCCAGTTATCGGTGTTCTGCGCGGGTGGTGCGAGCGTGGAGTTTGCCGGCGTGTAGAGAACATACCCGCACCCCACGGCGGCTGCCTGGTCGATGATCCTCTTGTATTCCTCTCGGCCGGCGGCGGTCGCGACATCAATCTGATAATCGTTCACCGTCCAGCCCACATGGATGCGCACGGAATTCGTGGGCGGTTCGAGAATCGATGCCCGCACACAGTGCTGATACGCTGCCACCTCGGCTTCGTCGAGTCCGCCGGCGGGCAGGGTGGAATCCGGGTAATAGAGCCAGTCGCGCATGGCGGGATAGATCCGACCGGACAGGGTGTACGGCGCCATGATCAGCCGGTCGCTCTCGAATGCGCCCCATGCCAGATCCCACTCCATATCCGGTGTGTAACCCAGGGTGTATACATTTGTATTCCGGGTCCACGCGGGAAACGGATTCTGCATGGTCAGCAGCAGGCAGCCGTTCGTCGTGCGAAGGAAGCTTCCTTCGGCCGCCCCGATGGCGCTTGCGACGGAAGGACTGATTGTCGCGCCCTGAACCGTCATCGTCCCCAGATGGAAGCCGGCGAGCGTGTTGTTGGTGACCCAAAGATGTTTGGTGATGAACGCACGGTCATCCTTCAGCTCATAGACCGCCCGCACCGTCCAGTTGGTTGCGTCGTACCGGTAGACCTGTTGGGTTGCGGTACTGGTCTCCAGCACCGGCGTGAAGGAGGCTCCATTGAGGGTCACGGCATCGAGCTGCAGGCTGAAGGTGTCGTTGGTGAAGCTGAGATAGGAGCCGGAGCGTTTGTCGAGGATGCCGATGAGGCCCGATCCATCGAAGTCGGCGCGAAGATTGTCATTTTCCAGTGCCCCGACCGGGCCGGGAAGAAAGAGTATGACGGCGGGCGACACAACTTGTGCCAGCGAGACAACACGACGACGGATCCCGGCAAGCATGTTCATGGTATTCATAGGAAAGAATAGCTAACCCGCCTGCTTATTGTTCGTCAATCTGCGCAGTGTGTGGATGGTGAGCAATGTTTTGTATAAATCCGATATATCGAAAATGTCTGCATGACGAATGGCGGAATCATCGACATGTCATCCCGGCTCGCGAGCCGCTCGCCGTCCCGGGCGGTGGAACCCACGTCGTTTTCAGGGGGACCGGAGCCAGCACTGCGCAACCTGCCGGAAGGTGTGTCGGAATCGCTCGGACCGGATCACCTCGGGTTTGTGGCCAGGGATCCAGCCGTAGACGGTTCCGCCGCTGAGACCGGGGTGGGTGTAGACCTGGGGCCATGCGACTCCCTCGTACTCCGCGGTCATCCAGGTTTCGATGTCGCCCGACTGATGGAGGTTCACGTAGAGCTCATCCTCCGGCAGATCCAGGCTCTCAAGGCCCGGGCATCGTGCCTCTCCGGTGTCGGTAACCTCAATCCGGTAGGGTATGACCGGATGCCAGCTTGGGGTGGATACATCTTCATCATCCTTGCGGACCCAGCGAACCCTCATCAGTTGCCGCCACCATGTCCACGGCCAGAACGCGGCACTGCCGCCATGAAGAATCCACACGTCGGCGCCGCCATCGAGATGAGTCCGGATGACGGATTCCATCTCCGGCGGCATCGACTCGTTTCCCGGCGTGGCGAAGATCGCATGAAACGCCAGTGCTTCTCCGGGCCGGTCGTGGATGGCACGGATCAACGCGTCATAGTCCTCTTCCACAAACACGACATCGGTGAGGTCGGAAAGATGCCCGGCGATCCACCGCCCGGCATGGGTGCCGTAATGACGGTCGGCAAACAAGATCATGGCTTGTCATCCCTTTTCATCTCCATAGACACGACCTGATAGGGGGTGTAGGAGATGGTGTGTCCGCGGAGGATGCCTTTGACCGGGTGGCCGGACAGATCGACCGCCCGGGCTTGCCAGCCGTCTTCGAGGAGCAGCTTCGCCTTGCCGCGTCGGCCGAGGGTCTCGTGCAGGAGCAATACCCAGGATCCGGGATTTTCCGGCTTCGCCCAGCAGGGGATCAGGGAATCTCCGTTTTCCAATCCCTGGAAACCGCAGGTCATGGTTTTTCCAATGGTTGGAAATACCGGGGTGAAGCAGGTATCGGCAAGGGCGGCCGGCAATTCCTCGCGGGGCGCGCTGGTGTCATATCGTCCGATGGCCAGACGGATCGTGTGATGACCGAGATCGGAGTATTCGGTTTTCCCCGTGCCGCCGGGTTCGGTTCCTTCAGGTGAACGCACGGGCAGTTTGGCCGAACGGAGCAGGCTGAGGCCGAGGCAACCTTCACGGCAACTCCAGCCGTACTTCGCTTCGGTCACGACGAACAGTCCTTCGCGTTCTCCGTCGTCGGTGACCATCGCATACCGGCTTCCCGGAACTTCCCACTGGGCCTCGTTATAGGGCTGGCCGGGTTGCTGGGATCGCAGGGTGCTGCCGAAGGGTGCGCCGTAGCGCGTATACTCGCCGTTGTAGCGGGTCGGAAAGGTTGCCTTCAGCAGTGTGTGCGGGTCTTTCCATTCGATATGGTACGTGATCCGGAGAACCGGCTCGCCGGCCCGTACTTCATAACGGATCACCGCGCGGCTCTGATCGGTAAGCTCGCGTGAGAACAGGACGCGGGCTTCATGCTTGTCCGATTCAAATGTCGCCGATGCCGGCGACTCGACCGCGGCGCCGAGCGAGAGGGTGGCGCGGTCCATGTCCCAGGCATCGAAGGCGTGGGGCTGATCGGGGTAGATCACAAGGTCGGCCAGCGGGCCGGCACTCGCGATCTCCCGGCCGTCGACCGTCAACTGCCGTATGCGTCCCTTGCGGTCAAAGCGCGCTTCGACCCGCCCGTTGCCGATCCGGTCGGAAGCGGCATGGACAGCGGGCGCTTCGACTCGCTCCAGTTCCCTGACCGGCATCACGCAGAGAGGAGGAATCCGCCGCAGCACGCCAACAACCGGTTCGATCCGGGGGAGGGGCAGGGGATTGAACACACAGGAGGACCGGCTGCGGCCTTTCACAAGGTTGGATGCCCGGGTGACGGACTCGCGGCGAAGATGTTCCAGCTCCGGAAGCGCTTCCTCATACACCTCGCGGACCGAGCTGCCGGGGATGTAGTCGTGGAACTGAGCGAAGACCATGCGTTGCCAGGCCTGCTCATCAATGGCCCCTTTCCCGGCAAGACAGTGAGCCGCTTCCCAGCATTGCAGCCCCCGCTCAGCGGCCCGGAATGCGTCCTTCAGGTTCCCGTGGGTGGTGTGAACGCCGCGGTGGTACTGGAGATACAGCTCCCCGCGATAGGCCGGAAGTCGGGTCCGTACCTTCTCCAGACCGGAAAAGAAATCGTCGATTCGTCCCCATGCGGTGGCGGGGGTGCCGGCGAGATCGGCCATCCGCCGCGCCCGCTCGCACATCTCCGGGGTCGGTCCGCCTCCGCCGTCGCCATATCCCGACGGCATCAGGAATTCGTCATGGATGTCGGACTGCCGGTAATTCCGTGCTCCTGAGCGAACCTCTTCCGGGGTGACGCTCTGGTTGTATCCCATGCCCTGGGCGACGTGAGCGAGGATCTCCGATCCGTCCGGACCCTTCCAGAGGAAGCTGCTGTAGGGGAACGGGGTAATCGAACCCCAGGTGAGTTTCGTGGTGAAGAAATACTCGACACCGGTTTGCTTCAGGATTTGGGGGAGGCACCCGGTGTAGCCGAAGACATCGGGGAGCCACATGACCGGGGAGGGTTTGCCCTGGAGGGTCTTGAAATACGCCTGGCCGATCAGCAGGCTGCGGGCGAGGGCTTCCCCGCAGGCGAGCTGGGTATCCGATTCCACTTCGGATGCGCCGACCGGTTCCCACGTGCCCTGACGGATGCGTTCGCGAACCATCTTCATCATCGACGGACAGCGTTTCTCCACCGCCCGGTAACTGGCGGGTTGGCTGTAGCCGAACCGGAATTCCGGATAGTCATCCATCAGCCGGTTCGCCGTGGCGAAGGTGTGCACTGCCTTGGCTTCGGCCGCCCGTTCAGGCCACAACCAGACCAGATCGATATGGGCATGGCCGGAAAGGCGGCAGCGGATGGATTCGCATGAACCCGCGAGATCACGGTAGGCCTTCTTCAGACGGATATCCGCCGCCTCGAGATCTCCGGTATCGAAGGCATCGCAGGCTTCATCGAGATGGCGGGAGAGGCGGCGATAAAGCGGGCTGACATCTTCCAGGGGTGAATTGTAGTTGTAGGTTGCTTCAAACGGCGTGCGTAATCCCGGTTCCCGAGCGTGTTCCGAGGCCAGCAGACGGATCAGAACATCAAGATCGTGAAAAACCTTCCACGCCCGGTCATTTCGTTGCCGTGCGGCCGCCCGCTCGAACCGGCATCCTTCCGCGGTGACGCCCCGCCGGGCCGAGCCTTCCCAGATCCCGGTTTCCATACAGAATGCTTCGACCCATATCTCCCGGCAACGCGCGGGGATGCGGCATGTGTGATGCGCTACGTCGAGACCCGCATACGGCACCCCTCCGATGTAGGCGGTCGATTCCCCCTGTTCCTTCCACTCCATGAACCAGGCCCCGCCGCGCACCTCCGCGGGGATTTCGACCTTGAACCACGCCTGGTCAAACATCCCGCCCCAGAAAAAAGGTTGGCGGATCCGGCGCAGTTTCCGCCCGGAAGCAGCCTTCCACGAAACATGTTCACGCGAAGCCCCGGTCCATGAAACACCGAGCGGAACCGGCTCCGACCAGATCCGATCCCGAACCCTTTCCATCGTTCGGCGAGCGCGGGCGGGCGTCAGTTGCAGTAATGGATTTGAGGGTAGCATGATCACGTTTCCTTCCCGGCGGTGTTGGTTGTCATCATGGGTTCGTGGAGCCGTGTCGCGGCCTTTCCTTTACGGATCGCCAACCGGAAGCTTGTCATCCGGCCTTTCCGCCCCCTGCGAACCCGGCATGAACAATATGAATTCATGTACCGGATTGTCGATCATCCATGCGCCTTCGCGTGCGGTATTCGGTCGGAGAAAGGCCCGTCCGTTTCCGGAAGTCGATGGCAAAGTGCTGGCTTGAGCTATAGCCGAGGCGATGGGCAATGGCGGTAATCGATGTGTCACTTTCGATCAACCATTTGCGGGCATGCCTTATGCGGACATGGTGAATGTATTCCTGGGGGCTGAATCCGGTTTCCTCGCGAAACACGCTGCGGAAATGGGTCGGCCGAAGTCCCGCGATTTCGGCGGCCCTGGTTACCGAGACGGCTTCTCCGATCTGTTCGGAGATCCATTTCATTGCCCGTTGGATGCGGCGGGACGGGCCCCGGCTGGTTGCCCCGGAGTCTGTCATATGCTGTTCGGCCAGCCGGACGATGTCGATGAGAAGAATCCGGAGCATGGCGATCACAACCTCCGAGGAGAATGCGCGGGGTTTTCGCATTTCCAGGATCATGCGCTGGTAGGGACGCGCGATCCCGGGGGATCCCGGCCAGGTTCGCAGGGGGATGCCGGCGATCGCCTGCCATAGCGAGGGCGGGATTTCGTCCTCCGCCACCGGTCCGGCCTGGATCCAGTAAAGTTCACAGGGCTGCATGACGCCATCAACCCCGCCATGCGGCTCGTTTGGCCGGTTGATGAACAGGGATCCGGGCTGAACTTCATACACCGAGTCCCCGGCCCACCAGGTGGTTTCGCCTTCGACGATATAACAAATCTCATAAGCGCCGGGATGGCGGTGCTCGTCGAGATGATGGGGTTCAGCCCTGGCGAAGTGTGACCAGCCGACATGATGAATCCCGGCGTATAGGCAGGCTTCGTCACCGTAGGTTTCCCGTTCACAACCCCAGGCGGCCGGGCTGACCCAATCGAAACGCTGAGCATCGCGTATACGCATGTACCCATTTTGTATAGAAATCGCCGGTAGCGCAATTCAACATTGTGTATCGATGGGTGCAGGCGATGGGCGCTCATCAGCGAATCCGCTGCGGTGAAGGGAAATCCGCCATGATGTCAGCAGATAGAAGCCCGAACGATGAAAACGAGCCGTATGGGATGCCTGTCGGTTTGCCGGATGTATGGAACTTCGGCCTTGAGGTTATGAACATCTACGAGGTTGCATTCTATCAGGCTGCGCCGGATCACGACCGGTTCGACTGGTGGCCGCACCGGCGAAACTGCGCCGGCGACTGTCCGGCATATTTCTTGAACAGCCGGGAGAAGTAGAAGGGATTCTCGAAGCCGAGTTGCTCGGCAATGGACTGCACCGGCATGGCGGAGTTGCGTAGCAGGTGGGCGGCCCGCTTGAGCCGAAGATCAATGTGATAACGGACCGGTGACCGGCCGGTTTTCCGCTTGAACACCGCGCAGAAATGAGGGACCGATACCCCGGCCGCTGCCGCAAGTTCGCGCAGGCTCAGGCTGCGTGAAAGGCTGGATGCCATCAGGTCCAAGGTGTTGAGGACCCGGGCTTCGGTGTGTCTGGTTTGAGGATGATACGGATCCTGTCGGGACGCCATCAATCCGAGGTAGGCGGCAAGCTGGGTGCAGATGGCCAGATCCGAGCGTCCGGAAGGCGCATCCTGCGCGAGCTCCATCAGCAGTTCGAATGCATGGATCATGGCTGCCGTTGCCTCAACATGGAAGGCGGGGGCGGCGGGTGAAAACCCGTGGGCCCGAATCCGGTCCGCAATTCGCTGCCCGTCCATGTGGACCCAGTAGATCGACCAAGGCATCCGTTTGAAAGCGCCATA
>JAUIHQ010000409.1 GCA_030432155.1 bacterium
CCGTCGGACAGCCACATGACGAATACCGCCGCCCACTCGAGGCCCTTCGCCTGATGGATGGTGCTGAGCCGGATGGCATCCTCCGGTTCGCCATGGGGGTCATCCGCCTCGGCATCCATATTGGTGAGCAACGACACCTCGTTGAGAAACGCCTCGACGGATTCATACCGGACCGAAAAGTTGATCAGTTCCTCGACATCTTCAAGGCGCCGCTCGGCATTATCAAACGTATTGACCGCATATTCATCGTAAAATGCATTCTGAATGAGGGCGATCAGGTCGCCGGGATGGATCTCGACCCCGCTGCCCGTCAGTTTGTCCAATTCCCGATCCACCGGTTTCCAGGCCGCGAGGGCGCCTTTCGGCAACGCCTTCATCAGCCGCGACCGCGCCTCCGCATCCGCGGGATGAAACGATCCGTCCAGCAGATCCCAGATTCGGGCCGCGGTTTTCGAGCCGACTTTCGGCATAAGCTCCAACAACCGGGTAAACGCCAACCCGTCACGCGGATTGCCGAACAGCCGGACCAGCGCGGTGACGTCCTTGATATGCGCCTGTTCAAAAAAGCGGACGCCCGAGGTGATCACATACTTCACCTGTTCACGCGCCAACTGAAGTTGAAGCTCCATCGCATGAAAATGCGAACGGTAGAGCACCGCGATTTCTTTCATCGGGTAGCCTTCCCGCATCAGCTCACGCGCCTTGCGCACAATAAACGATGCCTGTTCGTCGCCGTCCCGAAACTTTACCAGGCAGGGCTTGCGGTACGCATCCCGCACGGGGCGCAGGCTTTTCTGAAACTGCTCCGGATTTCCGGCGATGCATGCATTCGCAACCTCGAGGATTTCCGGCACGCTTCGGTAATTCGTCTCCAGCTTGAATACATGCGCGTCGGGGAAGCGCTCGGGAAAGGACATGATGTTGCGGAAGTCGGCACCTCGCCACGAGTAAATGCTCTGGAAATCATCACCCACCACCAGGAGATTCCGGTGACAGGATGCAACCGTATCGACCCACTGGGATTGAATGGTGTTGGTATCCTGGTATTCATCGACCAGGACATGGAGGAAGCGTTCACGGTAGCTGTCCAGTACATCCCGGCGATCCCGGAACAGCTTCAGTCCGTTGACCAGAAGGTCGTCGAAATCCATCGCGTTCAGCTCACGCTTTTTCCGCTCATACACCCCGTGAACCCGGCTGATGTTCAGGATATCCGCTTCGTATCCGCGGAAACGGTCCTCGGCTTCCTTCTCCACCGATGTTTCGCGGCTGGAGGCCAGGCCGAAGATGCCCATCAGCACATCCGGCTTGGGAAACTGCTTCCCCCCGACCTGCAATTCTTCCATCGCGGCCTTGATCAGGCGGCGGGAGTCATCCCGGTCGAGGATGGAGTAGTCCGCGCGGTAGCCCACCGCTTCCGCATGCCGGCGGAGCATCCGGTTGGCCATGTGATGAAAGGTACCGCCCCACAACCCGCCGACCCGTTCGCCCACCAGGCCCTGCGCGCGCTCAAGCATTTCCCGTGCGGCCTTGTTGGTGAATGTCAGCAGCAGGATCCGGCGGGGATCGATCCCCCGCTCCACGAGATAGGCCACCCGGTAGGTCAGGGTTCGGGTTTTGCCGGTCCCGGCGGCGGCGATAATCAGAACCGGCCCGTCAGGGGCGGTCACCGCGCGGTACTGTTCCTCATTTAATTCTTTTTCAAACGCAATCGATGTCATGCCGGCTTATGCTTCCGTTTTCACGAGATCAGCCAGCGTGGTGGAATCGAGATCGCCGGTCAAACTTTGTTCCCAGTGTTCCATCGCCGCCGCGACGGGTTTTTCCGGATTACGGTCGAAACCGAACACGTCGGGACCGCTGCCTTCCTCGGCAATCAGATCCACGATTTCCCTCAGTCGTATACGGTCGGGAGGCCGGACCAGCACATAGCATCCGTCCGCGTCTGCAACCTGGGCCAGCATGTTGCCCCTCTCAAGCTGGCGCACGATATCCTGCACCAGCCGGATGGGGATCGTCCGGGAATGGGAGAAGGCCTCCAGGTCGAACCGGGCTTCTCCATTCAGAAAGCCGCGAGCCGCGTGATAGGCGATGGAAAACGCGAGCATGATCCGGCTCCTCATGCTGGCATTGCCCGCGGACCGTTCCATATGAAAGGTCTCATGGTTCTGGAGGGCAAAGGATATTTCCGCACCCAGCAGAATAATGACCCAGCATACATACAGCCACGCGAGAAAGATCGGTACCGAGGCGAACGTTCCGTAAATGGCATTGTACCGGGCCACACCGAGCTGGAGGGTAATGTAGAGCTTCTGCCACGAGATCCAGAGAAGAGCGGCGATCAACGCCCCTCCAATGGCCGGCCTCACCCGCACCCGGGTACTCGGGACAAAAATCAGCAGGAAGAAAAAGGCCACGGCCACCGAAACAAGAGGTGTTGCCTTCAGCAGGGTCAGGTAGATGCCGGCCAGGTTGCCGAGATGCGATACCACCCGGTCGCTTGACAGGGTGGCGCTGACCGCGAATGCCGCGGTGATCAGGACGGGAACAATCACGGTGACGCTGACATAGTTGGCAATACGCCGCCAGATACCGCGGGAGGAATGGACGCCC
>JAUIHQ010000067.1 GCA_030432155.1 bacterium
ACGGACCTTGTCGGCTCCAACCAGTACAACACCGCTTCGGGCCAGCGCCGCGCGGATGCGGTTGTCAACTACCTGACGCGCCTCGGCATCAGCCGCTCCCGGCTTGAAGCCGTGGCTGAAAACAAAGAGATCGTAGGCTGATGTCTGCTGAAGAACAGCCCCGGGGGAGGTCCCGGCCGGCAGGTGAGGCAGGAGGGTGCGGATGTATTCGATGACCAGCGGGTCGCGGGGATCGATGCCGGTTGAGGAAAGGGGGAGGGTGATCACCAGGTAAACCGCCACGTTGATCCCGATCAGGGTCCAGTTGACCCAGGGGGTGAAGTTGCGCGGATTGGGTGTGTCACCGGTCGGTAGAAACATGCCTTTGCCTCAATTGCCGATTGGTTTCTTCATGCAGGCTCCATAGACTGTTGACCAAAGTATGTCCAATCCCGGTTCTACGAGTCCAGAATTGCTTCCATATCCCCGTCACCTCCGGATGGGTGAGGGCTTCTGCCCTGCCGGTGCGGTTGCGGAAATGCTCCGCGCAGACCTTCCGAAGGATGCCTACAGGCTGGAAATGGATCGGGCCGGAATTCGGATAACCGCCGGCTCGGATACCGGGCGGTTTTATGCCGGGCAGACATTGCGTCAACTGCGCCGCATCTATCCGGACGCCCTGCCGGCCATGACCATCGAGGACGAGCCGGTCTTTCCGGTCCGTGGTTTCATGCTCGATATCAGCCGCAACAAGGTTCCGAAAATGGAAACCCTGTTCCGGCTGGTTGATCGGCTGGCGGAATGGAAGTTCAATCAGCTCCAGCTCTACACCGAACATACGTTTGCCTACCGGAATCATCGCGACGTGTGGAAGGGGTCGAGTCCGATGACCGGCGCGGAGGTCGAGCGGCTGGACCGGTATTGCCGTGAACGCCATATCGACCTTGTCCCCAACCAGAATTCCTTCGGCCACCTCGCCCGCTGGATGAAGACACCTCGTTTACGCCATCTTGCCGAGGCGCCGGACGGCTTCACCACCCCGTGGGGGGAAACCCGCCGCACGCCGTTCAGCCTCAACCCGGTCGATCCGGCCAGCCTCGAGCTGCTGGACGGGCTGTACCGCGAGCTCCTGCCGCATTTTTCATCGGCCCTGTTTCATGTGGGATGCGATGAGACGTTTGACCTCGGGCAGGGACGAAGCAGGGTCGCGTGCGAGGCGCGGGGCAAGGGCCGGGTGTACCTCGAATTTCTACAGCGAATTCACGGCCTGGTGACCAGCCGCGAACGGCGGATGATAATCTGGGGCGATATTGTCCTTAACCATCCGGAGCTCATTCCCGAGCTGCCGGAAGACGTCATCTGCTGCGTGTGGGGATATGAGCATGATCATCCGTTCGACCGGGATTGCGCAGCGATGCAAAACGCCGGTCGCCCCTTCTATGTCTGTCCGGGAACATCCACCTGGAATGCCGTTACGGGTCGCCTGACCAATGCCCGGGAGAATATCCGAAATGCCGCCGCGGCAGGGATGGCCCGGGGAGCGGAGGGATATCTCCTTACCGAGTGGGGGGACAATGGACACTGGCAAACCCTCCCGTTCTCCCTCGCCGCCATCGCCCTCGGGGCCGGCGCAGCCTGGGGCGGAGAAGACGGGCTGAGCGCGGACCCGGCAAAGGCTCTGACACTTCACGGCCTGGGCGGGGAGTCGCCCGACATTGCCTGCGCGGTGATCGGCCTCGCCGATGTGGATCCGGCGGCCGGACACAGCATCTTCAATGCGAGTGTGGCCGGGCGCCTGCTGTTGATGCGGAATCCGCGTCCGCTGATTGATGACCTGCCTCCGGAAGCGATGGATCGCCTTCGGAGGGCGATCCTCGATGCGGTTCCGTCCTCGGTGACCAAGGACAAAGGAGAAGGCCGGACCCTTGCCGAGCGGGAAGTCCTGCTGGCGTACCGAATGCTGCTCCATGCCTGTGACCGGGGCGACTGGTGGCGTGAGGGGAAACCCGAAAAGAATGCCGGCGCCCTGCATCGTGATGTTGAGGATATCATCGGCGAATTTCGTGCCTGCTGGCTCGCCCGCA
This sequence comes from bacterium, assembly GCA_030432155.1. Lineage (GTDB taxonomy): Bacteria > Verrucomicrobiota > Kiritimatiellia > CAIVKH01 > CAIVKH01 > JAUIHQ01. Next base: position 2,064 of record JAUIHQ010000067.1, read on the forward strand.
ACCGTTCCGGCGGTCTCGCCGAAAGTCTCGTCCCGCTGCGCCGAAGGCTTCGGGAATACCGTCGGGGGTAACCCTCGTATCGCGCGACCCTTGCCCGGATTTACTCGACCCGGTCTTCGATGGTGTGAGACCCGTTTTCGGTCGGCTCCCCGGTCGGGAGCTTGGTGAAGATATCTTCCATCCATTCGGACGGCAGTTCGCTGACGGATTTTCTCAGCCGCTCCTGCCACCACGCCGACTTGTCGGCCAGGTCGGTTTTTTCATACCGGTGTTCGATGAGCTGAAAACTGTTGTGCCGGTAGAGGATGACGTCGATGGGAAAATCGACATCGGCCGCGCTGATCCGGGTGGAGTCGAACGCCAGGGATCCGACCTTCAGCGCATGACGCATGGTGTCCTCGTATTTCAATGTCCGGTCGAGCACCGGTTTCCCGTACCCGGTGGCGCCGATAATGTAGTAGGGGGTGCCGATGCCCACTTCCACCCAGTTCCCCTGGGGGTACAGCATGTAAAGCTTGTGCTCATGGTCGTTTCGCATCTGCCCGCCGATGAGGCTGAAAATGTTGAAATGGAGGCCGCTTTCAATCAGGGCTTCCTTGTCCTCCTTCGCCACCCGGCGGATCTGATCGGCAAAGGCGTTGACGGCCTTGAACAGACGGTCAAAGCTCTCGTTCCGTTCCTCCCACACTTCGCCGAAATAGGTCAGGGCTTTGTCCCGTACCGACCGGAGGCCCGACGTCATCAGGAACATCGACTGCTCGGGACCGGAATAGGAATTGATTTTTCGGGCGATGATGCACTCGCTGCCCGATGTCACGCGGGTGTCGGCGATGCCGACCAGCCCTTCTTTAACACGCATACCGAGACAGAAGGTCATGTGTGGGTTCTCCGGGTACGACCGTCGGGAGGATTACAATTCCTCGTTCAGCCCCAGCGCTTCCACAATCCGGTTGAGGTCGTCGCTGGAATAGTAATCGATCTCGATGGTGCCCTTGGCTTTCTTCCCGTTGGCGAGGGTGCGGCTGGGCGTGATGCGAACCTGGGAGCCGAGGTGCTGGTGGAGCCGCTCCAGCAGGTACTGGATATGAGAGGACGGCACGTCCGGCTTTTCCGCTCTCGCTTTTTTCGGCACCTTGCGGGCCCGGGCCACGACCCGTTCCAGGGTGCGGACCGACATGTCTTCCTCGATGACCCGGGAGGCGAGCTTCTCCTGCTCCAGGGGGTCGGGCAGGCCCAGCAGGGCCTTGGCATGTCCCGGGGTCAGGGATCGCTCCGCCACATGGCGCTTGACCGCATCCGGCAGGTCCAGCAACCGGAGGGCATTGGCGATCGACGACCGGGCCTTGCCGACCCGTTGGGCGATATCGTCCTGGGTCAGGTTGAATTTTTCCGCCAGGAGCCGGTATCCCTCGGCTTCCTCGACCAGGTTCAGGTCGGAACGCTGCAGGTTCTCGACCAGGGCAAGCTCCAGTGCTTCCCGATCCGTCACATCCATGACGATGACCGGTACATCAACGATCCCGGCCTCCTGGGCGGCCCGCAGCCGTCGTTCGCCGGCGATCAATTCAAAGTGATTGTCCTGTTCCCGGACCAGCAGGGGTTGAAGCACGCCCCGTTCGCGAACCGAGGCCACGAGTTCGTTGAGCGCTTCCTGTTCGAAGCGGCGCCGCGGCTGCCACGGACTTTTCCGGATGCCGTTCACCGGAACCCGGCGGACGCCGTCCGAGGTCTGCGCTGCCGGGGCGGGTTCCGCCGGAGAGGAATCCTTGATCAGCGCTCCAAGTCCCCGTCCCAAACCTTTTTGTTTTGATGCCATGCCGTTCTGTCCTTTTGCTGGACCCTTTATCGGGTATACCACGGCAGGGCGTCAAGGTCATGTGACCCGCCTCCCGGCCATGAATGTGGTTGTGGGATGGGCATACGTTGGGTATGACTAGCCGATTTCACGATGAACCCGAAACCGGACCCATTCGATCAGCTTCCGGCCGGCGACCGCCTGTCGGTCGTTATCCCGGTCTTGAACGCCGAGGCGTACCTGGAGACATTGCTGCAGGCGATATTCTCCCAGGAGCCGGTCGCGCCGGCGGACGTGGTGCTTGTGGACTCGATGTCCACCGACGGCACCCGGGCCATCGCCGCCCGGTATGACCGGGTGCGGGTCGTGGATATGCCGAACTTCTCGCACGGAAAAGCGCGTAACGTGGGGGTGCGTGAAGCCAAAGGCGATTTTGTCATTCTGATGACCCAGGATGCGCTGCCCCGGGATGACACATGGCTCAGGACCCTGTTGTTGCCGTTTGAAGATGCATCGGTGGCCGGGGTGTATTCCCGCCAGGTTCCATACCCCGATGCCAGCCCGATGGAGCGGTATTTTCTTCAAACCCACTTTCCGTCCGGCCCCGCCCACCGCAGGGAGCGGACAAAGGATGCACCGCTGACCTTCGAAGATGTGTTTTTTTCGAATGTAAGCGCGGCGTTCCGCCGGGAGGCCCTGCTGGATCATCCCTTTGATGAAACGTTGATCATGAGCGAGGATCAGCAGGTGTCCCGCGACCTGCTTATGGCGGGCTATGCCGTGGTGTACCAGCCGGCGTCGGTTGTCATCCATTCCCACAACTACACTCTGCCCGTCGTCTTCAAACGATACTTTGACAGTGTCTACTCCCTGACCATCGTGTTTCCGAAGCATGATATGGGAGCGAGCGCCTCGATGGGTTTGTCCTATCTCTTCCGCGAGGCAAAGTTCATCCTGCTGAAGCATCCTTTGTGGCTGCCCTATTACCTCGCCTACACCTTTATGAAAGCCACGGGGACGATCGCCGGTCATTTTGCCGACCGGATGCCCCGGTGGATGCTCCGAAGATTAAGTCTTCATCACTATCACTGGTCAACGTAAGATGTCGTTCACATGGTAACCCGTCTCGTCAAATTCTACCGCGCAGCCCTGAGCGTGATCACGTCGTGGTTCCGGTACCGTGAACTGTTGTCGGCGCTGCTGAAGCGCGACATTGCGGCCCGGTACCGGGGGTCGGCCTTCGGCATTCTGTGGTCGCTGATCACCCCGCTGGTGCTTCTCGCCACCTACACCCTCGTGTTTTCATACTTTTTCGCCATGCGCTGGAACGCCGAGGAGCACAGCCGCTTTTACTTCGTGGTCATGCTGTTTTGCGGCATCATTCCCTACAATTTTTTCAACGAGGTGCTGACCAAGTGTCCGGAGTTGATCCTGAAATCGCCGAACTACGTGAAGCGAATTGCGTTTCCGGTTCAGCTTCTTCCCACCGTGGTGACCGGCTCCACGCTCTTTCATGCCGTGATCAGTCACGTGCTGTTGCTCATCCTCATCGTCCTCGTTCAGGGCGGTCTGCCGATTACTGCGCTATACCTGCCGCTCATCTGGTTGCCGTTCATTCTCTTCGCCCTCTCGATTTCCCTGCTGGTCTCGGCCGCCGGTGTCTTCATGCGCGATCTCAGCCATGGGGTGGGGCTGCTCGGCAACATCCTGTTTTTCCTTACCCCGATCATTTATCCCGCCGCGTTCATCAGCGAAAAGGCCGGTTGGCTGCTATGGCTCAACCCGATTGCGGTTGCCGTCGTACAGATCCGGGAAACCTGTGTGCTGGGTCAGCATTTGAATTACCCGATGTGGGGATGGCTGATGGCGGGCAACATCGGGTTGCTGTTCTTCTCCGCCGGTTGGTTCAAGCTGGTCAGCAAAAGGTTCGCCGATGTCATCTGATTCCAGCGAAAAAATCCTGGTCCGGGCGGAATCGCTGGGTAAATTTTACCCCGCCCTGCATACCCGGAACCTTCTCCGCTACCTTTTCCCGTTCAACCTGCGGTCGCGCGACGGCGACTTCTGGGCGCTTCGCGATGTTTCATTCGAGCTGGAGGCGGGCAAGGTTCTCGGCATCATCGGCCGCAACGGAAGCGGCAAATCAACCCTCATGCAGATGGTGGCCGGGTTGCTGCAGCCCTCGACCGGCACGGTTGAAGTGGAAGGGAAAACCGCGGCTCTTCTTGAGCTGGGAGCCGGTTTCAATCCGGACTTTACCGGACGGGAAAATGTCATGCTGTCGGGAACGATTTACGGCTATACCCGCGAGGAAGTCGAGGAACGGTTTGACCGCATCGTTGAGTTCGCCGATATCGGCGCCCATCTCGATCACCCGGTCAAGACCTACTCCTCCGGTATGTTCGCCCGCCTCGCCTTCGCGGTGGCGATCGAAGTCAATCCGCAGCTTCTCCTCGTGGATGAAATACTTTCGGTCGGCGACATCGGGTTTCAGGCCCGCTGCTATCGCCGTATCGAAAAACTCAAGGAAACCGGCACCAGCATCCTGTTCGTATCCCATGACCTCAGTGCGGTCCAGATGCTGTGCGACGAGGCCATCCTGCTCGAACGGGGCCGGATGATGGCCCGCGGCAAGCCGAAGGACGTGACCGACACGTTTCTCGAGATGGTCAGCATGCAGCAGCAGAAGCTCCCGGGGGTGCTGGCCTCCGAGGATGTCGGGGCCAAAGTCACATTCTCCGATGTCGCCCTATACGATGAAGACGGGCGTCAAACCGCGAACCCGCGGGCGGGCGAGTTCCACCGGGTCAAAGCCGTCCTCAAGACGCATGTGGATATCGTCCACCCGGTGATCAGTGTTCAGCTCAAGACAATGATGGGTTTCGTGGTGTATGACCACAGCACCCTCGTTGCGAATCAACCGGTACGGCCGCTGGTCAAAGGCGATGAGGTCGAAATTGTCTGCGATCTGCACCTTCATATCTGCCCGGGTCCGTTCCGCCTCGGACTGGGCGTCGCGGATATGCGGGGAGAGATGCCGGTGACCCTGGGGGGATCGGAAGCCATCGCCTTCGAGGCCATATCCGACCGCCGCGCATACGGCCTGGCCAATCTTGATGCGACCATTCACATTGACTATGTGCAGTAACATGCAGGACGAATGTTTCCATCATCATCCCGTACTACCGGTGCCGGGCGCTGACCGAAGCATGTCTCGCGTCGATCCGGCAGAACACCCATGGAGTCACATACGAGGTCATCCTGATCGATGACGCCGGGGATGAACATCCGGATGCGGACAGCCTGCTTGCGGGTATCCCCCATCGCGTGATCCGGAACCATGAACGCCGCACCTACAGCGCAAACAACAACCTGGCGGCCCGGGAAGCCGCCGGCCGCTACCTCTGTCTGCTCAATAATGATACGCTGGTGACCCCGGGCTGGCTCCGGGCGTTGGTGGATGCCGCGGATGCGGAAGAACGCCTTGGCGTACTCGGCAACCGGCACCTGTATCCGGATTCCGGCCTTTTGCAGCATGCCGGTATGGCATTCGACGCCGAGGGTTTTCCGCTGCACCTTCATCCCGGTACCGATCCGGAGCTGCCCGCGGTCAACCGTACCCGTGAGCTGGACTGTGTTACGTTCGCCTGTGTCCTGATCCCGCGCAGGGTGTTCGAGGAGCTCGGGGGACTCGACGAGGTATACCGGAATGGGTTCGAGGACTGCGACTTCTGTCTTCGGGCCGGGGAAAAAGGATACCGGGTGGTCTATACGCCGGCGGGGAAGATTTATCACTACGGTCAGTCCACACCCGGCCGGAAAGACCATGACGACGCCAACTGGCAGCGGTTCCGTGAGCGGTGGGGCGGGAAGGTCCGGTGCAACCTGCAGGACCTGCTCTCCGCCGATAATGAATTCAACCGGTCTTTGCTCGGGATGCCCCGCAACCGGGCTCCGGGCCGGCGCGGCATTCACTTCGCGGTTGATTTCAGCAAGGCCAATGCCTTCACCTGGGCGACGGTCGATTTGATCATGGCTCTCCATCGTAAAGGCGTGGCGGTCAGCATTCCCGTGACCCCGTTCCTCGACAAGAGCATTGAACCGGACAAGGCGTCGCTGCTTCGGAAAATGATGCGGGAGCCGATGTGCGGTACCTGGCACATCAAGTGGACCCATTACTGGCCGTTCTGTTTCAAGCAACCGCTTCACGGAGATGTGAACGCCGAGTTCTTTTGCACGAATTACCGGTACCGTGAAGAAGGGCGTCATCTCGACCTTTGGATGCGGCATGTCCAGGTCAATGAATACCGGAAGCTGGCGGTGTCGGGATTCAATGTTGATGCCCTGGAGGAGGTGGGTGTTCCCGCGGATGATTGTGCGGTGATGCCGCTGGGGTATTCGCCGGAAATTGATGCGGCGTTTCCCGCGGACCGGGTGTCGCCGCGAACCGACCGGAAGGATCTGCATATTCTGCTGGTGACCAATTCCAGCGACCTCAACCGCTACGGCACCGATCTGGCAGTCAAGGCGCTGGGCCGGGCTTTCGGTCCCGACGATCCGGTGGTGCTGCACATCAAGGATTACGGCCACCCCGGAGAGGCGGATCCGCTCGGGCAGTGGATCGCCGCCGAGAAACAGTTCCCCCGCGTGGAATGGCACCGGACGTTCCTGCCAAAAGAGGATCTGCTGAAGCTGTACGCGTCGTGCGATGTCCAGCTCGCTCCTTTCCGCGGGGAAGGTTTTGCGATGAAGATTCTGGATGCGATGGCCCTTGGCGTGCCCACGATGATGCCGCTGTTCGGCGGTCCGGTGGAGTTTGCCGCGGACGGCACCTTCCTTCCGCTGCCGTTCGACGAGGTCCCGGTCGGCGATTGTTATGATCGCGACAACAACTACATCGGCGAAGGTGCGTACTGGTGTGAAGTCCGGGTCGATGACATGGCCGACATACTGCGCAGCCTGCCGGGAAGGCGGGAGGAGCTGGCCGCGATCGGCCGTCGCGGTCTTGCCCACGCCCGGGGAAGGTTTTCGTGGGACCAGGCCGCGGACCGGCTAATGATGTCGCTTGAAATGTGGGAATCCCGGCGGCTCGCCCGGGTGGCCCGCCGCCGCCGTCCCGATGCCTTCGAGCTGTCGGTCATCATTCCGACCAAGGACCGTGAGGACATCCTCGCGGTCACGCTCGACGCATATGAAAAACAGACGATCGATGCCGGGACCTATGAGCTGATCATCGTCAACGACCACGGAGATCTGCCGGCGCTGGAAACCCTCGCAGCGAAGCACCCGTCATTGCCCATCCGGATCCTCGATAACCACGGCCCGGGCGGGCCCGCGGCGGCCCGGAATCTCGCCATGGAACAATCGCAGGGTACGGTGGTCCTGATCACCGGCGACGATATCGTACCGGGGGAGGACTTCCTGGAGCAGCATCTCGAAGGTCATCGCCGCCATCCCGAGCTGGAAACGGCATTCGTGGGACTTACCCTTTGGCATGAGGACCTGCCCGATACCGCGTTCATGCGCTACATCACCGGCAAAGGCGGTCAGCAGTTCAAGTATGACGATATGAAGGATGACCAGCCGGTGGCGTTCGATCGTCTGTATACCTCCAACTGCTCTCTGAAGCGTGCGTTTGTGATCGAAGAAGAGATCCTCTTCAGTACCAAGTACCGGTATGCGGCGTATGAGGATGTCGAGTTCGGCTACCGGCTCCATCTGCGCGGCATGGTGTTGCGGTATCTGGAAAAGGCGAACGGATACCATCTGCACGAGATGAAACCGTCATCCTTTATCCATCGGCAGCGTAAGGTCGGGCGGATGCTGACGCTGCTGGCGATTCAACGGCCGGGGTTTGTACCCAACGAGCACTCCACATTCCTCAGGGCTCTCGAGTTCATGAGGGCTTGGCCGGGTACGGATCACGCACTGGAACATCTCACCGACCGCAGCACGGATATCATCGACCAGCTCACCGCGAGCTACGAATCGATCCTCGAATTGGGACCACTTCTCGAGGCGCCGTCCGGTTGTCCGATCGTGGACGCGGACCGGGAAGGATGGAAGAATTGGCTGGAAGAGGGGAGCGGGCATGCATGGGAGGCGATCAACGAGACGGTTCTGCGCATGGGCATGGCCGAAGAGTGGGCCGCGAACGAAACGGAAGCGGCCAAAGCGCGGGCATGGCTGCAGCTTCTGACCCTTCCCAACACCGTCGGCAATTTCGGCCTGAACTGGCAGATGCCCCACGCCCGCCCCGAATTTTCCGCCTTCCTGTTCCCGAACTCGCGTCTTGCCTACAAGCTGAGCCTCGCGATACGTAAAACGCCGGTCCTCGGAGGTATGGCGGTTCGCCTCGAACACAGCCGGTTGGGTCAGATGCTCCGCGGACTTCTCACCCGCCTTGTCCGAAAAGGTTGATCCCACGGGTTTTTTCCCGGATTTCCACTCCTGCGCTTACATTGGCACGATCTGTGCATAAATAGTTGCAGATCTGCACGATAGACAGATTTACACGGCAACGCTGCGCGGGTATTGGTTTGTGAAGATGCTCACAAAATCAGGAAAGGTGTGTAGTTTCTTAAAAATGAAGCATTTAGCCATATTCTTAGCTCTGTCGGCGGTTTTTCTCGCCGGGCCGGTTGATGCCGCAGTGGTCCGGGTACCTCAGGATTACGGGACCATCGCCCAGGCGGTCAATGCTGCTCCGGATGGGAGTACGATCCTGGTGTCGGATGGAACGTACGGATACTTCGCCGCTCTTAACCTGAAGAAGGATTTATACATCAAGTCGGTGAACGGGCCGGGGTCCACGGTGATCACCGGCAATAACAGCGGCCGTCTTCTTCAGATCGAAAACGGCGTGACCGGCGGCGATCCGTTCAAGAATCTCGTCATCGACGGATTTACCTTCGCCAACGGTCGCGGGGTGAACGGGGTTTATTCCCCGGTTACCATTGCCAGCTCCAAACCGGTGTTCCTGAATTGCGTGTTCGAGAATAATGCATCCTTCGACAAGGGCGGAGCGGTTCTGATTTACGGCGCCTCGGCCGAACCTTCCTTTTTCAATTGCATATTCCGGAACAACAGATCGGACCGGGTAGGAGGGGCGGTCCTGGTGAACGGCAACAACCCCACGGCCTATTTCAAGGGCTGCCTGTTCGAAAACAACACGACCCGAACATCGTCTTCAACACCGTTCAACCAGGGCGGGGCCATCACGTTCAGCGACGGCAGCGGCAAGGTGATCGATTGCATCTTCCGCAACAACAGCACTACCTACGCCGGCGGGGCGATCATGATTCTTACCCAGTTCACCAGCCCGGCCGATACCGTTGAAGTGCGCGGATGCACGTTTGACGGAAACTTCTGCGAACCTTGGCCCGGAACAGCCCCGCCGCCGACCTACCCGCCCACCGAGGGCGGAGCGATGACCGCGGAGAACAATGTCACGGTGACGGTTGACGGGTGCCTCTTCACCAACAACTACGCGATGTCCGGCGGGGCGATCGTGGCCTATCGTTCGCTACTGCGGATCCAGAACAGTGTGTTCGACAGCAACGATGCCACGGGTGAAGACCTGTTCGGCTTCGGCGGCGCTGTCGGCATCAACTCATCCGATGATTCGGCCGCGGACTACCGGGTGGCCACGGTGTGGATCGAGAATACATTGATCCGCAACAGCGTGGCTCCGGTCGGCGGCGGCATCTTCGTTCAGGGAGATGTGTCGCGCGGGACATCCTCCTCTTACCGCGGCAATCTGTATATGAACCGTGTGACCATTGATAATTGCCGGGCCACTCTCGCCAACAACAGTTATGGAAACGGCGGCGGGATGTTCCTCGCGCTGGCCAATTGTTCGGTGACCAATCTTTATATCCTCGACAACACCGCGGAATATGTCGGCGGCGGATTTGCCATGGTGCAGAACTCCTTTTTCCGCCTGCGGGATTCGTACATCGTGGGGAATACCGCAGGCACGACCGATGACGATTACCACGTGCCTTCGCCCCCGAATCCGATCTTTGTCAATACCGAGATTGCCTACAATGGCGGGGTGGGGACGGGTAGCGAGTCGGTGCTGGAGGCGATCCCCCCCTTATCGATCGGCAACCGGGCCTACCTGACGTACCTGAATATGCCGCGTAGCTCGCCCTCGATCAGTCCGAGGATCGGAAACCTGCCCAACGACGGCGGCTTCTCCGCCGGTTCGGTGCTGGATGCCGGGATCACCGGCACGACCACCTACACGCTGGACACCCAGTTTCCGGATGAAACGGCGGTGGTCACCCTGACCGGGAATGGTCTCACCGGGTACGGCTATGGCGGAGGGCCGGTGGCGCTGCCGGCCACACTCGAAGCGGAGAGGTATGACCTCGGCGGCTCCCGGCTGGCGTATCACGACCGTACCACACCCAACGAGGGTGGGACGTTCCGAACCGGGGAGCAGGTTGATATTGCCCCTGACGGCGGTGCGGGCGGGGGCTACTACGTCGGCTGGCTCGCTGCCGGCGAATTCCTGGATTTCTCGGTTCGGCTGGATGCACCGGGGACGTTCAACATCAATACCCGCGTGGCGTCCGCGACCGGGGCCGGGCAGTATTATGTCTCGGTCGATGGTGAGATGGTGACCGGCGTCCGGGATGTCCCCAACACCGGAGGCATGGCGGTGTGGCAGGAAGATTCGGTGAAGAGCATCGCGTTGTCCGCCGGATTCCACACGTTGCGTTTTATGGTCGTGGAGCCGGGCTTCAATGTGGATTCGATCGAAGTTGAGTCGTCCAAACCCTCCCTGGCTGTCTCGCCCTCCTCGGTGATGCGGGTGGTGAAGGTAGGCAATGCCGCAGTCAGCCAGCGATTCGAAGTGTATAACGACGGCGGGTCGAATATGACCTATGCCCTGTCGGAGAATACGCCGTGGTTTTCGATCAATCCCGCATCGGGCACGAGTGCAGGCGAGCGGGATTCCATCACCGTCACCTTCAACTCGACCGCCCTCGCCACCGGTACCTACAACGGATCCATCACCATCACGGCGCCCGGCGCTGTTCCGTCCAGCCGGGTGGTGAATGTCAAGCTGCGGGTGCGTCCCCAGGGATACGTGCTCAGCGACTTCGATAACGACGGGGCATCGGACCTAGGCGTGTATTATCCGCCCGGGGGAAATTGGTACATCTTTCGCAGCAGTCGCGGTTTTATGACCGATCAATTTGGGTATGCCGGAACCATCCCGGTTCCCGGGGACTTCGACGGAGACCAGTTCTCGGACCTCGCGGTCTATTATCCGCCCGGCGGTAACTGGTATATTTACGGTTCGTCAAACGGGTTCTACGAGGATCAGTTCGGCTATGCGAACACCTATCCGGTGAACGGCGACTTCGACGGCGACGGAGAGTCTGACCTTGCCGTGTATGATCCCGACGGCGGGAACTGGTACATCTTCGGAACGTCCACCGGCTTCTACCAGGATCAGTTCGGCTTTGCCGGTACCTATCCGGTTCCCGGTGACTTTGACGGCGACGGCAAATCCGATCTGGCGGTGTATTATCCGCAGGGCGGGAACTGGTACATCTACGGATCCTCCACCGGCTTCTACCAGGATCAGTTCGGTTTCGCCGGTACCTATCCCGTATCCGGTGATTTTGACGGCGACGGCAAATCCGATCTCGCGGTGTATTATCCGCAGGGCGGGAACTGGTATATTTACGGATCGTCCACCGGATTCTACCAGGATCAGTTCGGCTTCGCGGGCACCATACCGGTCTCGGGTGATTTTGATGGCGACGGAAAATCGGATCTCGCGGTCTATTATCCCAAGGGCGGGAACTGGTATGTCTTCCGCAGCAGCGACGGTTTTTACCAGGATCAGTTCGGGTTTGAAGGCACCCTGCCTCTCGGCGGTTCGGTCGGCGCATTCTGATCCAACATCCAGCTTTGTATCAACAACCCGGAGGGGCAAGCTTCCGCCTGCCCTCTTGCTCCCATCCGCTACGGTGATTCCACCACGCCGGTCCGGTAGAACACCCGGTTGCCGTCATTCGTGATCCCGATTGAGAGGGGGCCGCCGGAGCCCTGCATCGCCCGGTCCATCCGGGTCCACACGGCTTCGGTCAGGCTGGTGCTGGAAAAGATGTCGTACCATCGCGCGGGAACCGTGGTGGGAATATCGACGGAGCCGGTCGCATGTCCGGTGAGGACGACGTCGGGCAGAAACGATGCCGCGTTGTTGGGATCGGTACCGGCAAATTCTTCCTCCCAGTTCATGTACCGGTCCCCATCGGGATC
>JAUIHQ010000068.1 GCA_030432155.1 bacterium
CCGCATCTTCGGTGTAGCCGAGAATACCTTTGAGGGCACCTTCCGACGCTTCCTTCATCTTCGCCTTGATGTCCTCATACGAGGCGGGCTTCTCGAGACGGCAGGTCAGGTCCACAACCGAAACGTCGGCGGTGGGAATCCGGAATGCCATACCGGTCAGCTTGCCGTTGAGGTCGGGGATGACCTTGCCGACGGCCTTGGCCGCGCCGGTGCTGGACGGGATGATGTTGAAGCCGGCGGCCCGGCCGCCGCGCCAATCCTTGGCCGACGGACCGTCCGCGGTCTTCTGGGTCGCGGTGACGGCGTGGACGGTGGTCATCAGACCTTCAAGAATGCCCCAGTTGTCATGCACAACCTTGGCCAGCGGAGCCAGGCAGTTGGTGGTGCAGGAGGCGTTGGACACGAACTTCATGTCGGAGGTGTACTTGTCGTGGTTCACGCCCATGACGAACATCGGGGTGCTGTCCTTGGACGGAGCGGACATGATGACCTTCTTCGCGCCGGCGTCGAGATGACCCTGGGCCTTTTCGGCGGTCAGGAATACGCCCGTCGATTCGACGATGTATTCGGCTCCGCATTCCTTCCACGGAATGTCGGCGGGGTTCTTTTCCGCGTAATTCGCGATAACCTTGCCATTCACGGTGAACTTGCCGTCTTTGACACCGGTCTCGCCTTTGAAGCGGCCGTGCACGGTGTCATACTTCAGCATGTACTCCATGTAATCGGCGTCGATGAAGGGATCGTTGATCCCGACGACTTCAATATCCGGGTTGCCGATGCTGGCCCGGAACACCAGCCGGCCGATACGGCCGAATCCATTGATTCCCACTTTCACTGCCATGGTAGATAACTCCTTACGTATAAGCTTCAGTATCGGCCCTTTTACAGGAGGAAAAAGGGTTCGACATGCGAGCCGTCATGTTTACCGCATGGCTTTCAGAGCGTCAATAGGCAAACCGTTGGATTTCAGTTAATCATGCAATCCATGTACCTCCCCCTCAGGGAATTACCCACGAGAACCTGAGATGCGGGTTATTCCCGCCGGACGTCGATCCGGTACAGGAGGTAGGGCGCTCCGGCAGAACCGGTTACCCCGGTGAGACCGGAGCCGGTCAGGTTGGTATGGGGGGGGATGACCGACCAGGCGCCGGCGGGGAGGTTGGTGGTTCCGACAAGGTCATAGATGCGGCCGGAGACCGCGGTCCATCGGATTTCGGGCGATCCATCGGGCTGGATCTCCACGGTGAAGTAGTCGAGGGCATTGGAAACGGCGGTGCCGGCGATGAATTCATCGCCGTCAGGAACGGTATCCCCGTCGGTGTCGGCCAGCAGCGGAGAGCCGCCGGCGGCCAGCTCGTTGGTGAAGGCGAGGCCGTCGGCATCCAGGTCGTAGGCTGCGTCGGCGCTGTTCCGGCTGTCGAGGCCATATGTCCATTCAAGGTCGTTGGGCAGGGTATCGCCGTCATCATCGAAAGAGGCGGCGGCATCGACCTGATAAACGAGCGTCGTCTCGTGAAAGCGGAATGTGAAGGGGCCGGTTCCAATACTGGTCAGGGCGATGTTGGCCCCGCTGACGTCGCCGGTATCGTTGAGTGGTGCGGTCGTCGAACCCGCGGCATTGTCGCCCCAGTTGATCAGGGCCCACGAGTCATCGGCCACGAATTTGAACTCGATATTGGTCCAGCCGGTGAGATCGAAGGTGCCGGACCACTGGTGATCCCCGACCAGCCGGAGATTGCGGGATGCCTCGTTCCAATAGTTGAACGTGCCGGCTACGGCCAGGTTGGAATAGGACGAGATGAACGCATCGGGGGTCAGGGGATTTCTCTGCTCGAGGAACTCATCGAGATTGAGGCGGCCGTCCCCATCGGCATCCCCGCCGGGCAGACCCGCAACCTCGTTGGTGAAAAACGCCAGCTCCCACCAGTCGGGCATGCCGTCGCCGTCCGCATCCCCATCGGATTGGAATGACGTTGTTACGGTGCGTGCCGTGCCGTCATCCGGCAGCCTGACGATCAATTGCCGGCTGGAGAGGCGGTAGGACCAGCCGTTGGTGGCGAACTGTTCCAGCGCCGCCCGGTTGGCAAACCGGGGGATGGACAGACCGTCGACCCGCACATCAAGTACCGGTCGCGCATCATGCATCATGAAATAGAACGCACGCGGGCCGGGCACATAGTCCCCTTCCCTCGCCCCGACGGCCAGGGTCAGGCTGTTGGTGGAACTGACGGTTGAAAACCGGGTCCGGGCATAGGCGCCGGTTGTGTACGCGATGGTCTCTCCATCGTCCTCGTACAGGGTGAAGCTGTTGGCATCGCCGGGCCAGTGATGAATGTCAAGATAATCCGGGGTGAAGGCATCCACGTGCGGCTGGGGCGGTCCCATGGGGATGATCGCCCCATCGCGGAAGAACAAGGGCATATCCCCGGCCGAGGCAGGCACGGTGAGAGTCTGGCCACCATTGTAGCGCCGGCCATCGCCGCGAAAATACCAGAAGGCGCCGAACGGCAGATAGACCGTCCGCTGTACAGTGTTGGATTCATACACCGGGGCGGCAAGCAGGTCGCGGCCGACCATGAAATCGTAGTCGTTCAGGAAATAGGTATTGGTATCGGCGTAAAAATAGAATGCCGCCGGGACGTTCATGGGAATCCCGTTGGTCGTCGACTCCGCCATCAACGTATACAGATACGGCATGATCTCATACCGGTACTTGATCCACCGCCGATTCCACTCCTCGTACGTACCGGCATAGATCCATGGCTCCTGGTCGACGAGGGCATCATTATCGGTATGATTCCGGAAATACGGCGTCAGGCTTCCCCATTGAATCCAGCGGGTTAACAGATCCGGACCGGGTTCACCGACAAAGCCGCCTACGTCATGGCCGTAGAGCGCCTGACCGGAAAGCATCACGTTCAAACCCATGGGTATATTAAATTTCAGGTGACCATAGGTTGAACGATTATCCCCGCTCCATCCTACCGCATACTTCTGAATGCCGGGCCACGCCGAACGGCTCAACACAAACGGCCGCTTTTCCGGATAAACATTCTGAATCGCCCGCCATGAATTTGATGCCTGCCAGACACTGTACGTATTACGGTTTATGGCGTGCCATTTCCGGGTGTCGTTGGTTGTGAAATCTCCATACACACCGTCAAGATACCAGAGACTGTCCAGGGGCATGGCATTCTCGTTGGGTTCGTTCAGATCATTCCATACGGCCTCGAAGGCGTTGGACATAATATAGTCCTCGACCTTGCCTCTCCACCAACCGGCGGCGTTGGTGATAGAGAAGTCCAGCCAGGAGATCCGCCCGAGGAAATTGGAACCGGCGAACGTGGATAGATCTCGGTTCTTGATGAAATAGAGGTTGCTGTCGGCTTCGTCATAAAGCGGGTCACTCACCGTAAGAAGTGGTTCAATCAAGGGGATCAGGCGTATCCCATTGGTTGCGGCGTGGCTGGATAAAGCGGGTACATTGGTATAGTCGTTGTTGAACGAGAACTGAACCGGTTGCCCGCTAATCTGGTCCTGCACGCCAATGTCCAGGTAGATGGCATCACAGGGAAAATCATTGGTCCGGAATTCCTCGATCAAATCCAGCACGCGCTGCTGGCTGAAATAGGAATGCCGCGACTGATGATACCCGAGAGCCCATTTGGGGAGCATCGCGGGTCGGCCGGTCAATTCGGCAAACCGGCTGACGACCCCGGCCATCGTGTGATTGGTTCCTCCGCCGAAGAAAAAGTAATCGAGCTGGTCGTCGCCGGCCTCGAAGGACCAGGTATCACCGAACCCGCTGAACATCTTGAAGACTGGCCGGGCCGGGTTGTGAAAAAACAGTCCGTAGACGAACGCGGGATGATTGGTCTCCGCCCCGTTGAGACCGTAGAGCATCGGGAGGGCGGTGTATTTCGGGTTGCGGTCTTCGCCGAATTGATAGGTGTCCTGAGTCCAGAACTGCACCTGTTTGTCCCGCCGGTTCAGAGCCCCTCCCAGATCCCCCAACCCCATGAATGCTTCATTCGGCCGGATCATCTTGATCGCCTTCAGCTTGAAGCCGGAAGGGGCATTGGAGACGCCGGTGGATTCTCCCGGCCAGACGACCTGGGCATAGGCGTTGGTGTCATCGATCTGCTGATACGCCGGATCGAATTCCATCTGAAGATCGCGGAGCAGGTCATAGCCGGATAGATCCTGAAAGTGAACCTGGAAGCGATTGCTGAGGACAATCGTGGCCCGGAGGGCCGGGGTTTCGAGGATCAGGTTGGTCGGGGACGTTTCCTCGAAGGACGCGGGGAAGACCGGCCATTCGTCATAGGTCTTGTCGATGGCGATCTCTTCACGTGGATACAGCGAACCGAAATGGAAGCGGACCCGTATCACGTCGGGGGCGAACGGAACAACTTCGACCACCCCGGTGGGCGCTAGCTGAAACGTAGCCTTGACCTTGCCCGCCCCATTGGTCTCGACGATGTACGAGACGACATGTTCATTGGTCTGAACCGCGGCGGATATGTCCATTGGTAGTCCGGCAAGTCCGGCGGCCAGCGCCAAACCGGTAACCAGCCGGTACAGGGCATGGCGCAGCGTGATCAGGGGTACGAGGTCGGTAAAGCGCATTATTAACAACGTACAGTGGCCGACTGATTTTGTCGATGGTCGGGGAATTGGAAAGACCGGCATGGGCCTGTCTGCTATTCTTCGTGAATTCGGGGCAAACAACCCCGAACAGAGCCATGATGTGGAGTCAGTGAACCAAGCGTATCAGCCGTTGGCAATTGAGGAACGCCCCTCTCGTCCAGAAACAGACACCCATAGGGAGCATCAGCAAATACTTCATCGATCTTCTCACGACACTCATCAAGCGCCGGTACCGCCGGCAACAAAGCTTTCGGGGTTTCGATTGTCGGCAAGCAGCTTGAGAATCCGACGCTCAAATTCCGCTATTGGCATGATGAACTCCTCCACAGCCGCCGAATATCGCGGGCGGTTAAAAACGCATCGCGATTCCCTTCCCTCTGGAGCTGCTCGATGATGCCGGGAAGATATTACGTGCTGCGTGCACGGATCGATCAGGCGATATGCGGACTACGCCGCCTGATTTCGCTTGTGGTGTTTCGGCATCCCGAAGGGTCAGCTCTGGCTCTGGCGCTGTTTGGGGGCTTCGAATAGAAGGCTGTGGGCGTCACGGAGAATGCCGGGGATGCGATCGGCGAAAGGGCTTTGGGCGAGGACCGGCTTGAGGTCCTCATCCTTTACCTCTGCGGCATTCTGTCCCGGAAACCAGTGATCAGCCTGGCCGAGCAAGTTGTATCGCATCTTGGCGAAGTCGATCATATCCAGCCCCTTGGCAAAGGTCCACAGGCGCAGAATTTCCCAGATATTGATGTGGCCGGGCACGTCCTCAAACTCAGGAATACCCTTGTCCCAATGGTCCACCCAATCCCGACCCAGACGTTTTGCCATTTCCCCGGTGAGCCGGGCGGCGATGGCATCGGACAACTCCTTGCGCCGGTCGAAATGCTCGAGGGCATCTATATGGGCGTCAAAATCCCCGGGCCGGGCCGCGCCCAGGCTCAAGGTGTGAACCTCATCCCGGCTGAGGCAGAATAGATCGTTGAACGCCATGGGGGTCAGAGGTGCGCACAACTCTTCGAGGATCGGCGTCGGTTCATACAGCTTCCCTCCCTTGTCGTTCGGGCTGATGATGAATACTCCTGCATCCACGTCTCTCGCGGCGAGGATCGCCGGCCAGTTGCTGTTGTTGACGAAATACCAGTGGAGGTTGACATAGTCGAACTCCCCGGTTCGTAAGGTATCAACAATCACGTCACAGGGGCCATGGGTTGAAAAACCGAGATGCCGAACCCGTCCCTCCCGCTGAAGCTGACGGACCGCATCAAGGACGCCGCCCTTTTTCAGGGTCATCTCGAGGAGCCCACGGGTGTTGATACCGTGAATCCCAAGCAGATCGAGGTAATCGGCCTGCAGGTTGTTCATGCTCGTTTCAAACACCTCGAGGAACTCGGCGGCGGTTTCCTTCGGCCCGATCTTGGTCTGAAGAATATAGCGGGTACGGGGAATGGACTTCAAAACCGGAGCCAGTTGGATTTCCGAAGTCCCGTAGCCGCGGGCGGTTTCGATATGATTGATGCCCAGCTCGAGGGACCGGTGAATCGCGGCCTCGAGATTCTGCTGGCCTTCATCGGTAATCCCGTCCTTGTCCTCGTCTTTCCAGGAGTGCTGATACCGCATACCGCCGCAGGAAAAGACCGGCATGTGGAGTTCCGTGCGGCCGAATCGGCGGCGGGGCATGGCGATGGAGGATGCTGATGTCATGTCATGCACCATACCATGAATTCCGGGGTTGAAAACCCCGCGTTTTGCCTTGAGCTTTTATCCGGCGGAAAGCAGTCTTTGGCCATGGTACCGCTTTCGATGTTTGATGCTCTGTCCCGCGCCTGGAACAGCATGATGGCCATCCTGTTCCGACCTTTCGATATCGGCAAATGGTTCGGCATCGGTTTCTGCGCCTGGCTGGCGATGCTGGACCAGGGATTCGGAAACCTGAATTTCAACCTGCCGATCGATGATGAATCGACCATGTTCTTCGGCGAAGTCTTTGCATCGGTGAGCGAATTCATCAGCGAGAACGCATCGCTCTTCATCACCCTGCTGGTGTTTGGGATCCTGTTGTTCATCATGATTTTCATCGTCCTCGCCTGGATTGCCTCCCGCGGCAAGTTCATGCTGCTGGACAATCTGGTCCACAACCGCACCGGCATTTCCGCTCCATGGCGGGCTTACGCAGTTCAGGGCAATTCCCTCTTTCTGTGGGCACTCTGCTTCGGACTCATCATGCTGGGCGTTCTGATCCTGCTTGGCGGCGCCGTAGGAGCGTGCATTGCGATATTCTCCGACAACACGAGCGGGCTCGTCGCGGCGATCCTGATCCTGGTTCCTCTGTTCCTCGCCGCGGTGCTGGCCATGGCGCTGGTGTGGATGATGCTGATTGATTTCATCGTTCCGGTCATGTTCAAGCATGGATACCGGGCCCGGGAGGCCTGGCGCTTCGCGATGCCCGCCATCAAGCGGCACTTCTGGCATATCGTGCTGTACGGCCTGTTCAAGATTCTGGTCACCCTCGCCTGCAGCATCGCCATTCTCCTGTTCGGCGTCGTCACCTGCTGCTGCGGCCTGATCCTGGTGATCCTCCCCTACATCGGCGCGGTTGTCACCCTGCCGATCACTGCATTGATGCGACTGTGGAGCGTGGAGTTCATGCGGGGCTTCGGACCGGAGTTTGACCTGTATGCGGTGGAGGGAGTGGACGATCCCGGGGGGTATGACGGACCCGGGGGGTATGGGTCGGCGGCGGTTGTGGTGTGACACGGACGGGCACGGGCGGCACAGACGGCCACGGACGGACACTCGCTGAGTTTCTTTTTGGGGGTGTTGTGACGGTTTGGGTTATGCTTCGTCCGTCAGCTTTCCTCCCAGGAAGGCGTCGTAGGCGGTCATGTCGAGCAAGCCGTGGCCGCAAAGGTTGAAGAGGATGACTTTTTCTTTGCCTTCTTCTCGCGCGGCAACGGCTTCATCGATCGCAGCCGCGATGGCATGTGACGGTTCCGGCGCGGGGATAAGCCCTTCGGTGCGGGCGAACTGAACCGCGCTTTCGAAGATCTTCAACTGACCGTAGGACCGGGCCTCGACCATGCCCAGCTTGTACATCTGACTGACCAGCGACGCCATACCGTGATAGCGCAGACCGCCGGCATGAATACTTGGCGGAATGAAATCGTGGCCGAGGGTGTACATCATCATCAGCGGGGTCATCATCGCGGTGTCGCCGAAATCGTACCTCAGCTCGCCCTTGGTAAGGGTCGGGCAGGAGGATGGTTCGACCGCAATCACCCGATACTGCTTCCCGCCTTTCAGTTTTCGCTCCAGCCAGGGTGAAACCATGCCCGCAAAATTACTCCCGCCGCCGACGCAACCGATAATGATATCGGGATCACAACCCGCCTTCTCCATCTGTTTGATGGATTCCTGACCGATCACCGTCTGGTGCAGACAAACATGATTCAATACGCTGCCGAGTGCATACTTGGTTCCGGGGGTTTTCACCGTGTCCTCGATCGCTTCGCTGATCGCGATGCCGAGGCTTCCCGGACAGTCCGGATCGTCGGCCAGCACCTTGCGGCCGAATTCCGTCAATTCGCTGGGACTGGCATACACCGTACCGCCCCATGTCTGCATAACCAGCTTCCGGTAAGGCTTTTGGGTAAAACTCACCTTGACCATGTAGACCACACATTCGATGCCGAAAAGTTTGCAGGCCATGGAAAGGGCCGATCCCCACTGTCCGGCGCCGGTCTCGGTCACCAGCCGCTTGATCCCGGCCTCGCGGTTGTAATACGCCTGGGCGACCGCGCTGTTCGGTTTATGACTGCCGGCGGGGCTGACGCCTTCATACTTGTAGAAAATCTTCGCCGGGGTCTGAAGAGCCTTCTCCAGTCGGACAGCGCGGAGCAACGGAGTGGGACGCCACAGGGCATAGATGTCGCGAACTTCTTCGGGAATCGGAATGTACCGTTCCGACGACATTTCCTGCATGACGATATTCTCCGGGAATATGGCCGTCATGTCCTCCAGTTTGACCGGCTCCCGGGTTCCCGGATGAAGAGGCGGCGCCATCGGTTCCGGCAGGTCAGCGGGAAGATTGTACCACGCCTCGGGCATCTCGTTCTGGGACAGGGAATAGCGGATATCACTCATGGCCGGACCTCCTCGCTGATGGTAACTGATTGCACATGTTTATCATTCATACGCGTAACACGGTTCTGCGATCAACGTAGATGTTTCGCGAAACTGGTAGAAGAAATAATCAGTTTTTCCCTGATCACGCGGCAATAAACCGTGTATCCAACCGTTTCATAGCATGGTTGGCCCAAACGGTACGATAGTTGCTGAAGAATCACGGATATGGTTCACATGAATGTTGGAACAAGCCGCATCCTCGCTGCATGCCTGGCCGTCGCGTCCCCGGTATTCGCGGCGATTGATCTCAATGGAGACGGCCACAGCGATGTCTGGGAGATCCTGTACAACGCACAGGGGCTCGAGGGGCTGATCGACAGCGACGGTGACGGAGTATCCAATGTCGATGAGCAGCGGGCAGGCACCAACCCGTTTGACGCAAACGACGCCCTGAGCCTTGACGTTCTCGGCGGCATGGATGCCATCTGCTGGGATACCTCCCCCGGCAAGCACTACATTCTGGAGCAGAATCCATCATTTCCGATGAGTCATTGGTCGGTCCTGCTTTCGTTTCAGGCCTCCGGCGAAATTGCGGTTACCGACCTCGCCGGCGTTGCCACAAATGAAGGGATCCTTCGTCTGCGGGCAGGTGATCTTGACACCGACGGGGACGGGCTGTCGGACTGGGAAGAGATCATGATCGATTTCGATCCGGCGAAAGACCATACCCAGAATTATCCGCAGGATGATTACACCCGGGTAGCCGGCGGGCTGGTCACACCCAGCAGCGTTTTGCTGGTCGGGATCGATACCAATACATCCGAAAGCTGGCCGGATCCGGGCATCATTGCCGTGCGTCGAAGCGGGGGAATTCATCCCCTTGCCGTCACCGTCACCCTTGCCGGCACCGCGTCGCCGGGACTCGATTATGTCCCTCCCACCAACCTGGTAGCGATTCTTGAACCCGGCCGCCGGGAAGCGTGGTTGCGATTCACACCGCTGGCCGATGCCCAGGTCGAAACCACCGAGACCATTCAGGTATCCATCGTTCCGTCAGCAGATTTTGTTGTGTCCGGTCCGGCCACCGCCTCGGTTCAGATTGCTGATCACCAGCCCGGGGACGGGCCCACCGCGAAGGAGGCATCCCGGTTCCTCGTCCAGGCATCGTTCGGGCCGAATACGTCTTCGGTGGCGGAAGTCATGCAGGCAGGTATTTCCAACTGGATCGATCAACAACTCTCCCTCCCCCCCACATTCCACAAACCCGATCTCGACGCCCGGACCAACGCCATGCTCGCCACCTACCAGCAGCACCGGATCTCAAGCTGGTGGAAACGGGCGATGCAGGCCGACGATCAATTGCGCCAGCGGATGGCCTTCGCGCTCAGTGAAATCTTTGTGGTGTCCCAGAACTCCGCGCTCGAAGGAGAGCCCCTCGCCCTGGCCGCATACTATGACATGCTCGTCGAACATGCTTTTGACAATTACTATGACCTGTTGTTCGCGGTTTCCTCGCACCCGGTCATGGGAATCTATCTCAGCCACCTTCAGAACGAGAAGACACCGGAGGACGGCAGTGCTTTTCCCGATGAGAATTACGCCCGGGAGGTCATGCAATTGTTCTCGATCGGCTTATGGATGCTGAACGAGGACGGAACGCAGATGACCGATACCAACAACCAGCCGATTCCGACCTATGACAACGACGACATCACTGCCATGGCCCGCGTTTTCACCGGACTGAGCTATGGAACCGGCGACACCAATCTGTGGTGGGAGTTCTACTGGCCGCCCCGTTATGATGCCACTGTGCCGATGGCGATGTGGGAAATGTTTCACGACACCAATACCAAACACCTGGTCAACGGCGGCTTCATACCGGCCGGGCAACCGGGCATGCGCGATGTGCAGATGGCGGTATCCAACCTGTATCTTCACCCCAACACCGGCCCGTTCATCGGGCGCCAGCTCATCCAACGATTTGTCACCTCCAACCCCACCACCGGGTATGTCGCCCGCGTGGCCGCAGCCTTCAACGACAACGGCAGCGGGGTGAGGGGTGATCTCGGCACGGTCCTCCGGGCGATTCTCCTCGACCCCGAAGCCCGCGACCCGTCGTTCATGGAGATCCCGACCTACGGCAAAATGCGTGAACCTTACCTCCGGATCGTCAATCTCGCCCGGGCCCTGGAAACGCCGCCTGCACAGCACAACGGCGAATATGACATCTGGTATCTCGGCTACGGGTATCAGCAGGAGCCCCTCGTCTCGCCCAGCGTGTTCAACTTCTTCCAGCCGACCTACCAACCTCCGGGCGAGATCAAGGAGCAGGGCCTGGTCGCGCCGGAATTCCAGATCACCACCGCAGTCACCAGCACCGAAGTTCCCAATCATCACTACTATGCCGTGGTCAACAGCGTGAACTACTGGCCGACCAGCGATACCGAGGCGGTGCGGTTCGACTACACACCCTACCTCGCCCTCGCCGGCAATCCGGATGCGCTTGTATCCGCTCTCGACCGGACTCTCACCTACGGGACTCTTTCCCCCGAAGAGCACCAGGTCATTCGGGAAGCCGTTGAGCGATACCATGTTTCATTGACGACCAATCGCGTTCGTCTCGCGGTCTACCTTCTTTCCACGTCCCCGGAGTTTGTCATCCAGCAATAGGAGCACCCCGCCATGTCCCGACAACCGCCCCGCAACATCTCCCGCCGCCGGTTTCTCGGCCAGGCCAGTTGCGCCGCCGTGGGTTGCACCTCCCTCTTCTCCACCCTGTTGAATCTCCGGATGAGCGGAACGGCAGCGGCCCAGACCCTCCCCCCCGGAAATGATTACAAGGCCCTGGTCTGCCTGTTCCTCGCCGGGGGCAACGACTCCTTCAACATGCTGGTGCCGAGAGGCGCCAGTGAGTATGTGGAGTATGCGGCCGTCCGGGGCGACATCGCCCTGGCCCAGGCCGACCTGCTTCCGATCAACCCTCTCACCTATACCGCCAAGTCCCTCGGGCTCCACCCCAGCATGTCCGAACTGCAGGCTCTATTTGAAGCGGGCGATGCCGCGTTCATCACCAATGTCGGCACTCTGGTTGAGCCGGTCACGAAGGCGCAGTATGAATCCGGCGCGGTACCGCTGCCCAAGGGCCTTTACTCTCACTCCGATCAGATTCAGCAGTGGCAGACCTCGGTACCTCAATCGACCACGGGGATCGGCTGGGGCGGCCGCACTGCGGATCTTCTCCACATGCTGAACGACAACGAAAACATCTCGATGAACATCTCGCTGAGCGGCAGCAATGTATGGCAGGCCGGCAATGAGGTATTCGAGTATGCCATCAGCAACAACGGCAGCATCGGGCTCAGCGGGTATGGTCACTCGCCGGGATTCTGGGGCGTCCAGGGTGCGGCTATCGACAGCCGGCTTGACTTGGACTACCAGAATCTGTTCGAGAAGACCTTCGCCCGCACCAGCCGGCAATCCATCGACGCCCATGAGGAATTCAGCGCCGCCATCGGCGCCGAATCCCCGTTCACAACGGTTTTCCCCGGCACCCAGGTGGCGTCGGACCTGCACATGGTGGCGCGGACCATTGCCGCCCGACAGACCCTCAATATGCGGCGGCAGACGTTTTTTGTGATGTTCGGAGGGTGGGATCACCATGACGAAGTCTTGAACAATCAGCTCGTCATGCTGCAATACGTCAGCCAGGCGGTGAACGCCTTCTTCAGTGCCCTCGGTGAAATCGGTATGCAGCAGGATGTCACCCTGTTCACCGCCTCGGATTTCGGGCGCACCCTGACCTCCAATCAGATGGGCTCGGACCACGCGTGGGGCGGAAATCATTTCGTGGTCGGCGGCGGAGTCAACGGACGGGACATCTACCGCGACTACCCCGACCTGTATGCGGACAACCCTCTCGACACCGGACGTGGACGCCTGATTCCCAGCATTTCATGCGATGAATATTTTGCCGAGCTCGCCTTGTGGCTCGGGGTGGACAAGGGAAATCTCTCCGTGGTGCTGCCGAATATCGGGCACTTCTACGACACCGGTTCATCCGCCCCGCCGCTCGGGTTCATGCAGGGGATATGATATCCGCGCCATGATCACCCGGCGGCCACTGCTTGTTCTACTCGTAATCGTCATGGCTGGATTCATCCTCGCCGCGGGGAAATTGATGTTCGCCCCGGCCTGGGGCCCGGGCAAGGCAATCCGGAATCCCGAGAGCAATGCAATACCGGAAACGGAGACGCCATCCGACCCGACGGTCACCCATCCGCCGCCCGCCCTACCGCCCGCATATCATCCACAGCAGCAGGCGTTGCTTTCCGCAGATGGCAGTCAGCACCGGGATCTCGAAATCCTGTCCGGGATGTTGATGAGCTACCGCAACGTCATGAAAGATCAGGCGCGGCCCATCGGCATCAACGAGGATCTCACCGAGGTCCTTACCCGCCCGTATCGCCGGGGACTTCGTTTCCTGCCCATGGAGCATCCTGCCATCAACGAGCAGGGACAATTGATCGACCGCTGGGGAACCCCCATCCACCTGCATCCCGTGTCCCAAGGCATGATGGAACTGCGCTCAGCCGGACCGGACCGGTTGCTGTTCACCGACGATGATATCGTGGAGCCTCGATAAGACCCGTTTCCCGGATGAGGGGTTTTTGCAGACTCACACCCAAACGGAGCGGGGGCTTTCCAGCCCCCGGCGGTTGCAGGTACATAAGAGGATTTGCACGGTGGGGGCACCGTGCCTCCATCTGACTCCACCCCTGCCGATGCGGAGATTGGAGATTCGTGAATTGGGAAGGGGTTTTTGCAGACTCACCCCAAACGGAACGGGGGCTTTCCAGCCCCCGGCGGTCACTCCACAGTCACGGCATAAACAAACAACTGAGCTTCGACCTGCCCCGAGGGGGGAAGAATTTCAACAATGAACGGTGCAATGCCGGGATCAACCGGAACGTTCTCGAACACCACTTCCCGAACAGTACCGGGGCCAGGTTGATCGACTCCCCAATCTTGCGGCTGTCGGGTCCGTAAAGATTCAATACACAACCTCCCGGCTGGCCGAGGCCATTCACCTTCAGGTTCACCGTTCCCGACTCGCCGGTGATATTCCCCAGTCCGATGGTGGCGGAACCCGCGGCGACCCACCAGTCGTTCATCTGGCGATCTTTCGCATACTGCCAGTCCTGCCCGAAGAAATGGAAATATTCCCGCCCCTGGAGACGGGCCAGCTCGGGCAGATCTTCCTGGGTGTTGTAGGAAATAAGGATGTGATCCGACT
>JAUIHQ010000410.1 GCA_030432155.1 bacterium
GGAACGTCGTGAGATTGTCGCCGCCTACGAGAACGGACTTCGCGGCTACACGTATTTCGAGCGCTGAACCCGGCGTCGGTAAGGAGACAGCAAGACATGACAGCCACATCCCATCTTCGCAAACGCATCAAGCCCTTCGACCCCCTCGCCGTATCCACCGCGAATGAGATGGTCACCGCGCTGGGGCAATGTTCCTTCCAGGGCCGCTCACTGGCCTATGCCCTCGATGTCTGGGAGGCGATGTGCCGGGACCGGAAATGCGTTCGCGTGTTGAGTCTGGCCGGGGCGATGGTGCCGGCGGGCATGGGGTTGATCGTGATACGTTTACTCGAAGCCCGCCTGGTGGACGCGATCATCTGCACCGGGGCCACCATGTCCCACGATCTCTGCAACACCGTCGACCGCGCCAACCAGGCTCACTACATCGGGGATGAATTTGCCGATGATGATGAGCTGCGGGATGAATCGATCAACCGGATCTACGACACCTACCTCCCGGAGAAAGGTTTTCATTCCGCGGAGCAGCGGATGCTCGGTCTGTATGACAGAATTACTTATGAATCCGAGAGCGACCGGCGACTCACCATTTCCACCCATTCGTTTCTGCGCCAGCTCGGGGGCATGGTGAAAGGCAACAGCATTCTGACCGCGGCTGCGGCGCAGGAGGTTCCGATCTTTGTACCCGCCATTTCCGACAGCGAAATGGGTCTGAATGTGGCCGCGGCATCCAAAGCCGGGAAAACACCCGGCGGGAAGCATATCGAGTTCGATACCCTGGCCGATGTTGACGCCTTCGCCGCCCTGATCGCGTCCAAGCCGGTCTCCGGCCTGGTCAGCATCGGCGGAGGCGTGCCCCGCAACTGGGCTCAGCAGGTGTATCCGTACCTGAACATGAAGGTCATGGACAAGCGGGTCAAAGCCGATGGCTATCACTACGGTGTCCGGATCACCACAGACCGGCCGGAGTTCGGAGGCCTGAGCGGCTGCACGATCTCCGAGTCAAAGAGCTGGGGCAAATATGAGAAGCGGGCGGTCGAAGCCAGCGTCATCTGCGACGCCACCATCGCCTTCCCCATGCTCGCCACGGCCTTGCTGGAGCGGCGGAAGAAGAAATAGCTGAAGCGCAGGTCTGCTCTCGCAGTGTGACCAATGGCCCAACGCCGCCGGGAAGGCGAGCGGCTCGCGAGCCGTGTTGAAGCATCATGTCTGTCTGACCCGGTGGGGGCGGCGCGCCATTGTTCACTCCGGACCGATTTCCACCGGCCCACGCGTGATTCCTCCGGCGCCGCCCCAATCAGCTACACGAATGCACAGCCGGTTCGTTCGATCAAGCAACTCCTTCGGAATCGAATACCGCCGGGGTTGGTTGAAGGCGGTTTGACCATCCGGGGGAAACGTGCCGGACCGACCGATTTCTTCGCCATTGAACCATGTGATATCGGCATCATCGATTGCGCCTATCAACATGAAAATGTTCGTGCCCTCCCACCAGCCGGAAACCTCGTCCGATACCGTGATCCGGCACTCATACCATGCCGTGCCGTCAAATGTCTCCATGCCCTGGGTTTCCCAGGCGCCGGGAACCTGTATCGCCGTCCAGCCTTCGGCTTCCGGCGGGGGAGGCTGCGATCGGCCCGACTCACCTTCGTACAGAATCCGCCAACCTTCGCTGACCGGAATGCGGGTGGACCGATGGATGGCATATGACCGCACGGCTGGCTCCCGTCCTTCCGTCGCCCATGCGGTCTCCAGATCGGCGCCCGTTCCGGGCGGAAAGTCTACCGGATCGAGCCGGATGTCGGCGAGCTGACGGGTTTCACGCGGCTCAAGCCGGAAGTCAGTCGAACCCTCGGCGATGCGGTCGCCCCCGGCACTCAGCACCATCCATGACCATACGCCGGCTTCAATCACCTCCTTCGACAGGGACTTCGCGTAGAATGTGTTGGAATGGGTCTCATAGGGACCGATGCCCGTACCGGACCCGAGGCGGAAGATGCCCGGTTTGTCGTGGGAGAGTGACTCGATATATGCTTCCTGTTCCTGCCGATGCTGAGCGGCTTCCGCATAGTCTCTGATCAGCCGACGAGCATTGATGGCAATCGGATCACGACCGAACAGGTTCCACAGAACACCGTCATGCAGATAATTCGCCATAGAAAGGAACAACATCATCTGATCAAGGATGAGGTAGGTGTCGGCAATGGCGCCGGTCTTCCAGTTGACGCTGTCACGGAATCCGAAATTGCGGGATTCCCCGTTCACTCGATAGGGCTCGCGAAGACCGTAGGTCTCAAGCCGGCGAAGGTTATCGACAACTTCCCTGGGAAACAAATGTACGGCGAGGGCCGACGCATGCGGGGTGACAACCTCATCGATCAGGCCGCCCATGCCGAGATACGTCCCGTCCGGAGCAGCCGATGCCGACCAGCCCCACACCGGGGCGCCGATCTTCAGTTGATGTACAAGCTGGGCCCAGGTGAAGTTTATGGCGGACAACCCCAGAGGAGTTCCGCGGTCGTCGGCGAACAAGCCGCAGATGAATTGCATGAACAACCCGCCGCCCTGCCAACCATGCTTGAAATACG